>JAISQS010000421.1 GCA_031274045.1 Planctomycetaceae bacterium
ATTTCGGTCAGGTTAATAGGTTGACCGGAATAACTTTTCCGGTGGTTAATTCGAAAGGTCACACCTATTCCCATCCCGAACATAGAAGTTAAGCTTTCGAAACCAATGATAGTCGATAAATGGCGAAAGTAGGTACCGCCGGGTTTTATAAACTTGTTGATTCCGAGATGACTTAGTGTTGCTGTCTTTTCCCCTTTTACTGAAGTGGAGTTAGTGAGATTTATTTTTTTGTTTGTAAAGATCAAGGTGAAACTGATTATCTTATTAATTAAAGTTGACAACCTGTAATTGAATTGCAGCAAATAAGTACGGCTACATACGTCATGAAATTCGCGTTTCACAATATTGTCAGATGCCAAGTTTATTTTAGGTAATTCCTACATGTCCAACTATGGGTGTTGCTACTGACAGAGTATTCTTGAGATTATCGCGGTGTTCAATTATCAAAGTCTTTAGTTGCGGTTATAGAATTGCGACAGTGAAGAGTTAATGTTTGTCCCGAGAGGTAGGGTGTTAAAAATTTTCATAAATTTGCTTGCTGTTCTTTAGAGTTTTGATTATTACAACTCTTTTGTTTTCAAATGTATGTGTATTATTTATTGGCTCAAATATATCAAAAAGGCATTTTTCCGACCATTTTTGAAACAAAGTTTTTTCAGCCAACGCCCCTTTTAAGGCGTTTTTTACGTCAATTTTGACAAATTGTAAAGGAGAATCGTAACAATTTCTGTTAGGAAAAAAGGAAGTTTTTTAACACCCTGCCAGAGAGTGTAATTTTTGTTAGGTAGTATGAGACCGGAAAATTTAGAAAGGAAAGGTTGTTTAAGATGAGAGTTTTTTGTTTATTTTTTCTTGTAATTAGCTCATTGTTGTTTCACAATGGTTATGTATCTGCGGCTAGTTGTTGGTGTCACCTTGAGTATTGTATAAATGATTTTGTGATAGATCCTGCTCAAACCGTTATTTGGTATGAATATGAAGAACTTGCGACAGCTGACCAAACGAATGGTAGCTGTCCGACAGCTGGTGCAACTGCCCCCACAAAAGTGTGCGATGTTAGTGGGAATTATGGAACAGTAAAGAAATGGGAGGTAACAGGTTCGATAAGTTATGATTCGTTCGGAGTTTCAGCTAAGGTAGGGGAAGATGTCACGATTTCTGTTAGCTCAGGGTGCTCGGCAACAATTAGTAGTTGGTGTACCTGTTGCCATGAACGGGTCAGGACAAAGTACAAGTACACGTACCAAGCAGGTACGTGTTGGTGTCTTGCTGTATTGTGTATAACCACATCAAACGTCTCTGGAACCAATAAAGAGTATCAGTCAATTCATTGTGACGATCAACCGGCGTGTACGATATCGTCAAGTTGTAGTACCAATTGTCCGTCTGGAGGATGAATTTGATTGCAATGTCATAGAAGTTAGACATAATTCATTGAGATCACACGTAGATACGACAGAATAGTCACGTACAGATGAAGACGGACATCCGGTTCTTCTTGCTCCATTAAAATTGTCAATGAAACAGGATGAAAGGTTACTTTGGTATTTAACTTCCACCTACGTATCTGGCCAGGCATTGTGCGCAAATAAAGTATCCATAAATAACTGCACTTTCCAAAAAAATAGTTATTATTGTGTTGTTATATTTTTGAGTATAATTATTTTTTTGTGTTTGGTAGTTTTTTTGTTCACCAACTTTAACAAGCCTATAAGACAATGGACTGTCAAAGCAAGATAGTAAAGAAACTTTACGAATATGTAGAACGCCTTACAGAGAAGCTTTCGCCGAAAGCAAGGTATCGGTTTTACCATTGGTTCTTTTATCGTTTCTTGTTGACGTGTTAAAATAAAGCATAAAGGCGAGTTACAATAAATTATCACCCAGCATTGCATGAAAAACCAATCAACATTACTCAAACCAATTCGCAACTGGTTATCAGTTTCCCCTCCCTTAATAACCAACGAAACCGCCATACCGCTCCCCCTTATCCCTTATCCCCTTATTTGTTACAGATAAAGTTCGCGGTCACGCCACAACCCAAACAATAAGGGATAAGGGCGCGTAATGGAGGGAACTTTGTTGTTATTAAGGGTGAGGAAATTGGTCACAAGTTGCGGTTCAGTTTTGCAAAAAACTCTTTTATTATTTCATGTTAGCTCGCCAACAAAAAAATATAAAAGAGCCAAAATATTAACCCTCCACAAAAAAACTTAAACATTCAACATCAAACCAAAAACCAAAAAACTCAAACCAAAAACATGAAAACTACATCACAAAAAAACTATTCAATCACTACCATTTGGAATTTATTGCAATCGACCGCGCAAAGTATTGTCGTTTTGGCGGTGGTTGTATTGACAGTAATGTTGCTCTCCGTTCCGCCGCTGTTTGCCCAAGACGAACCGAGCAACGACTTCGACCGCGACGCGGTTCCGGCTTACACGAAAATCTCTCCTCTTATTAAGGAGAGTACGTATGTTGCCGTTCACGTCGATTTGAGCAAGATTGATCTGGACAAAATAATTGCGATTTTGTCCCCGCGCCTTAAACGTATTTCCGAATCTCTCAACAAAAGCAATCAAGACACACCCGTCGAGAATTTGCCCGAATCAAACCCGCCCGCAAACGAATCCGAAAAAACACCTCCCGCCCCAGTGCCGGAAACTCCCGCGCCCGCAACTCCGACTACCGCCAATCCGCTTCCGGCAATTGATGCGCCGTCGCCGATAATTGCCCAAGAAGCTAAACCGGCGGAAGCTGCCAACACCGCAGACGCTGAAAACAACAACGCGACAGTTGACAATATTGAAACTGACGGCGGAGAAGTTGGAGGCACACTTGGTGCAGCGGGCGGAGTGATGATTTCGATAGATGCGGAGGAAATGTTGCGGGTTGCGATTGGTTCTATTTTGGGGGAGTTCAAAGCGAGCGGGGTGAGCGAGTTTTATATCTTGTCAATGTTCGAGAACGTAAATCAACAACCGACATTCATCGCTATTCCGGGCAGAATCAAACTCACTCCAACTCTTTCCGCAACACTCGCGTCAATAAATATCACACCCATCGCCGAACAAGTAAGCGGATTTACACTATTCTTCTTTGATCCAGATGGTCAAGCTAATTTGCCAAATGATCATGCTAACTTGCCGGACGGTCAAGCTAACTTGCCAAATGAAATTGCCGCCCCGACAGCAACTCCAAACGCTCCCGCGTCAAATATTCCCACCCCGCCAAATCCCGCCGCCCCCCCCGCCACAACCCCTGCGGAAGTTGGCGGCACTCCGGCGGGACAACCGGCTGGAATCAGAACGCGACCGGCACCGCATGGAGGCGGATTTAATCCTTTGGCAAATTTAATCCCTGCAAAACCAGCCGCAAAGAAAGCCGACGTAAAAGATGAGTTTCTCAAAAAACTACGCAAGGCAAAAACAGTACATCGCCCTGAAATTCAGTCGGCGTTGCATATTCAGCGGAATGCGCCGATTAGGATTGTAATTGCTCCTACGAGATCGATTCACACGTATATCGCGGGAAGCCAAACATTTTTGCAATTTAGCGGAATGTCTGCGGAAGAGTTGAAAGATATTTCCGAAGGCGCGAAATTGGCAAAGAGTCTGCACTCAATCTCATTCGGGATAATACCAGACCAATTGAGAATCAATTTCGCCGCAGAATTTGACACGGAAGCGAACGCGAAAAAAGCTCACAGCTTTTTGGACGCATTCGCAAAGAAAGCTGTCGAGAAGTTGCGGGAGTATATAGTCAGCGGAGACGAAGTTGGAAAACAACTAACTGCATTCGGAATTGACGGCGAGGTTGTTGACGGGTTGGCGACTGTTTTGGCAGATATAATGCCGCGTCAACGAAATAACCGATTGATTTCAAGCGTGAAGGAAAGCTTCTTTGATAAATACGAACCGAATTTTGTCCAACTCTTGCTAAAAGCCGGACAAGAAGGAATCGAAGAGCAATGCACACAAAACGTCGAAACAATAATTGAGGCGGTTTTTGCCTACTATGATAAGCACGATGTAAAGTTCCCGCCGCTTTATACGGTTGATGCGAATGGTAAGCCGCTTCATAGTTGGCGGGTTTTAATCCTGCCGTATCTTGGGCAAGAGGAGTTATATAGTCAGATCAAACTCGACGAAGCTTGGGACAGCGAACACAACAAACAATTTCACAACAGAATCATTCCCGCATTTACTTGCCCCGCAAATCCAAAAACGCGGCTCGGCAAAACCTGTACGTATTCGGTTATTGCTAATGAAGTATTCAAGCCGAAAGAGAGCGGAGGTGTTGGCGACATTAAGGATGGCGCGAGCGATACGCTGGCGATAGTTGAGGTTCGTGAGCCGTTCTGTTGGATGAATCCTGAAGCGGATGTGAAGTTGGCAGATTTGGACAAAGGGATAAACCAAGAGGGCAGTGTTGTCGGGAGTTACCATGACGACGGCGCATACGCCGCATTTTTTATCCGAACAATCAAATTACTGAAAAACGAAACCCCCGCAAAAACACTAAAAGCAATCGGAACAGCCGCCGGAGGAGAAACCGACACCGAACTACCATAAACAACCATAAGTTCGGCAACCGCCGCGAAGCGGCGCGGACTGGAACGCGGGCGTCCCGCCTTGCTATACCACACATCTTTTGAGATGCTTTTTTTTGAGAATACGAAATAAACGAAAAATACGAAACATGACGAAATAGTTTTTTTAACGCGAAACACGCTAAAAAACGAAATTCG
>JAISQS010000462.1 GCA_031274045.1 Planctomycetaceae bacterium
CATAATTCATAATTTATAATTTATAATTCATAATTCACATTGATCATTGTGCATTGTGAATTGTGCATTGCAGCAAGCCGTAGGCTTGCATCGCTCGGTAGAAAATGATGTTCCCACACTGGCATTCCGTAGGAATGCCGCCATTGGGCAAGTCACAGTGTTGCATTCCTACGGAATGCGAAGACTCGGCTTTCTACCGAGCGTTACATTCCTGGCGGAATGTAACAACGTGAAAACATTGGACGGATTGAAAAAATGAAACTTTTTTAGTCATGCAACCTTCCCTTTCATTTACCTTGTGTGAATTATTTTCTTAAAAAAGTTTACATAGACGCGAGCGATTGAGTATGAGCAAATTTAATTCCGGGTTTAGGGTTATTGTTGTTGGCGGCGGTGTTGCTGGCGTGTGTGCGGGGATTTTTTGCGGTGATGATAGTTGTTTGTTGGAGCGGAATGGTGGTGTTGGGAAAAAAATGTTAATCTCCGGTTCGGGTCAATGTAACTTGACTCACGGCGGAAATATTGCCGACTTCTTGCAACATTACGGGAATCCCAAAAAAGCTAATTTCGTTAAACCGTCCTTGTATTCTTTTGACAATATCGCTGTGTCAGATTTTTTTGGCAGTCACGGCGTGCCGGTTATCGAACGCGAAGACGGCAAAATTTTTCCCCGCTCGAAAAAAAGTTCCGACTTGCTCAATGTACTTGTTAATTGTGTGTGCGGAGAAATTTTGACGGGAGTTGTTGTTGAAGAAGTTGTGCGGACGGATGCGGTTTTTTTGGTGCGGACTAACGTTAATGATTTTTTGACCGACAATATTATTCTTGCAACAGGCGGCAACTCCTACCCGACCACCGGCTCAAAAGGCGACGGTTTCAATTTCGCAAAATCACTCGGTCACACAATCATTCAACCCCGTCCGGCATTGGTGCCGATTATCGTACAAAATTTCAAATTCGCAGATTCAGCCGGAACGACTTTTTTGCAAGTTGACATAGAATTGCGGCGCAATGGAAAAAAGATTATTTCAAAGAAGGGGGATGTGTTGTTTACGCATCGCGGGTTGTCGGGGCCGGGTATTCTTGATGTGAGTCGGTATGTTGAATCTTTGGATGAAGTGCGTATTATTATTTTTGATTCGCGGTCTGATGCTGAAATTTTTAGCGGCAAAAAAAGCCTGAAAAACGCTCTGGCTAATTCCGGCATTCCGTCGCGATTTGTGATACAATTACTCAACGTGTTGGAAATTTCACCTGATTTGCCCGCGTCGGAGACACCGCGTGAGGTACGAAAAAAGTTGGCGGCAGTCTCGTTTATTGTGGACAAAACGTCGGGCTGGAACGAATCAATGGTAACAGCGGGCGGAGTTGCAATTGATGAAGTCAATCGGCATACTTTGGAATCAAAACTTGTCAAAGGCTTATTTTTCGCGGGTGAAATATTGGACGTAGATGGCGATTGCGGCGGATACAATATTCAATTTGCAATGTCATCAGGAAAACTTGCCGGAACGTCCGCAGCAAAAAAATAAACACAAATTTAACTTAACAGTAATATATCAGTGAAAATTGTCAACGCGATAGTAAAACAAACTTTATTTTTACCTGATTTTTCCCAAACAAAACAACCTTAGTAGCACGCAGTCACCCCATAGACATAACCTTATTACCTTATTGTGAGCGCGTAACCTTAATAAAATAATAAGGTAATAAGGTAGATTTTTTTTATTGTCAATTGCTACTAAGGTTGTTTTGTTAGGAAAAATAAGGTTATAAATAAGGTTGATTAGAACGGATATTTCGCTGATATACTTTTTACACTTGAAAATTCCTTTTCGCAATCGTAACAAATATGATTTTGTTACCGATTTGAGCTACTGATATTGAGTCACAAACGACTCGCAACTGGTACAAATTTCCCCACCCTTAATAACAACGAAGTTATCCCAGCCACGCGCCCTTATCCCCTTATTCACAATGTTTTAATAAGGGGATAAGGGCGCGGATTGGGGGGAACATGGTGTTACTAAGGGAGAGGAAATCGATAACCAGTTGCGGATTGGTTGAGACTCAATATTGGTTATACAAATTTTCACGATGACATTTAAAAAAAGGAATTATCAATCGCAAAAAGTATATATTACACTAAACTAAACCAAACAAAAATTTAACCAAACCAAACAGCATAAAATGCAACGCTACATGCTTAAATCGAAAATACACAGAGGCGTATTGACTGGAACTGATCTTGCTTATGAGGGGAGTATTACGGTTGATCCGGTGCTTCTTGAGGCGGCGAATATATTGCCGTATGAGCAAGTTCACGTCTTAAACATAAACAACGGCTCGCGAATTGTGACCTACGCAATCGAAGGCACTCGCGGCTCCGGCACAATTCTCCTCAACGGTCCCGCCGCAAGAAACGGCATCAAAGGCGATATTGTCGTGATTATCACTTACGCCAATCTCGACGAATCCGAAATCAAAAATCATAAACCAATCATCATAAAAGTCGATAAACAAAATTGTATTTGTAAATAGTCGAAAACGAATTTTATAGGGAGTTCAAAATGCCGTATTTTGGGGTACACGCGTCAATCGCTGAAGGTTATCACAACGCTGTTTTGAAAGCATCTTCAATGGGTTTCGATTGCGTGCAAATTTTTTCAAAAAACTCCAACCAATGGCACACACGACCAATCTCACCAAAAGAAGCCGAATTGTTTAAGTCGGCAATTTGTGAACGAAAGATTATGTTTCCTTTGATTCACGATTCGTATCTGATCAATCTTGCGTCGGCAAAGCCGGATGTTTTGTCAAAGTCTGTTAAGGCGTTTTCGGACGAGTTGAATCGTGCTTCGGTTTTGGGTATTCGTCAAATTGTCATGCATCCGGGAACGCCAACGGGCGACGATTCCGATGATGCCGACGCTGAAAAAAATGGTCTCGCGCGGATTGCGGAGTCATTGGACAAAATATTTGAGCAATCTAAATCAACAGATGATTTTCAGGTTGAGGTGCTGCTTGAGACGACTGCCGGACAAGGTTCAAATCTTGGTTGGAAGTTTGAGCATCTGGCGGAGATAATAAATCTGTCGCGGTTTTCGGAACGGCTGGGAGTCTGTTTTGATACGTGCCATGTTTTTGCCGCAGGTTACAAACTCTCGGCAAAAAAAGATTACAACGAAACAATGAAACAATTTGACAAAATCATCGGAATCAAACGGCTAAAAGCATTCCACCTAAACGATTCCGCAAAGCCGTTTGGAAGTCGGGTTGATCGTCATGCACACATCGGACAAGGACATATCGGATTAGACTGCTTCAAAAATATCGTAACGGACAGCCGGTTTGCGGAGTTGCCAATGTATCTTGAAACGCCAAAAGGAACGGTCGAAATTGATGGCGAGGTTGTTGATTGTGATGTTGTTAATTTGAAAATGTTGAAATCAATTTTGACAAAATAAATTAAAGACCAACACAGCAACACTGTAGTGCCAAATTCTCTAATTTTCATTGCGCAATTTTTATTCGGGAGAATAATTCACAGGAAGTTAAGGGAATGTATGGGAAGAATATGGTCAACAGATTTTACAGATTTATACAGATTAGTTTTTTATTGAAATCTGCTGATTATTTCGGATTTGTGGGGGTGTTACACAGTGTCTTTTATTCGCAGTATCAACGCCCTGAAAGTAGAGACGCAATGCATTGCGTCTCTACATTAGCGTAGGGCAACGCCCTACGAAAGGGATTCACAAACATCACTCGGGGCAACGCCCCAATAATATCAACAATAATGGAAGCTTTTAAATGAGTGCGGAGTGCGGAATGCGGAATTTAGTAGCAGTATCTTTAATTCCGAATTCCGAATTCCTAATTCCGCTTGGTCTGATATTGTTGCCCCGTTGGGGCGAAGGTTATTTATAATCAATTATCGTAGGGCGTTGCCCTACGCTATGATATTTTGCCCTTTCAGGGCGTTGATAC
>JAISQS010000506.1 GCA_031274045.1 Planctomycetaceae bacterium
CTAAAAACTTCCATTATTGTTGATATTATTGGGGCGTTGCCCCGAGTGGTGCTCGTGAATCTCTTTCGTAGGGCGTTGCCCTACGCTATGAGCTTGTTGCCCTTTCAGGGCGTTGATACAGCGAATAAAAGATACAATATAACACCCCCACAAAATCCGAAATAATCAGTAAATTTGTACCAGTTGCGAGTCGGTTGTGACTCAATATCCGTAGCTCAAATCGGTAACAAAATCATATTTGTTACGATTGCGAAAGGGAATTTTCAAGTGTAAAAAGTATACCACACATCTTTTCAAGATGTGTTTTTTGATAGTCGCGCAGCGGCGACATCATGCATAACCGGTGATGTAGCGCAGCGCAATCACCGGAACGCGTCTCATTCCCAACACCAAAGTCGAGCAGTGACGACATTATTGATTCAATTTCTTTAATCTCAATCCATAAACTTTTTACTAGTAACGCAAGCATCTTGCTTGCGGATACGTACCGGCTGGATGCTTGTATCACCGCATTCGATAATGCCGTCGCTGCGCGACTTGACTGTTGGAGTGTGACGCGATCCGGCGGTTATGCATGATGCCGTCGCTAACGCGACTAAAATATATGAAAGCAAAATTTAGTCTATTTCGTATTTTCCGTCTATTTCGTATTCTCAAAAAAAAAAACGTATCTTAAAAGATGTGTGATATACGCCCTACGATAATTGAACGAGTTTATTATGACAAAGGTAATTTGTGTCCTAATTTAACTCTTTTGGTTGTCATGTATTGTTCGTTGTATTCGTTTATCGGGCAAAGTACGGGAATTTGCTCTACAACTTCCAAGTCGAATCCGCCGTAGATGAATGCGTCTGTCTTCTTTGGGTTATTTGTCAGCAACCTGATTTTTTTCAGCCCCAAATCTTTCAACACCTGAATACCGATCCCATAATCGCGCAAATCAGCCTTATGACCAAGAGCAAGATTCGCTTCGACTGTATCGAGTCCCATATCTTGCAATTTGTATGCTTTGATTTTTTCTGACAACCCTATTCCGCGTCCTTCTTGGGGCAGATATACGATCACGCCGCATCCCGCGTCGCTCACCATTCGCAAAGCGTAATGAAGTTGATCACCGCAATCGCACCTCAAAGAATCCAACAAATCCCCCGTAAAGCAAGACGAATGCAACCTCACCAACGGAGTCTCTGACTCTTCCGGTTTGCCGAATACGATTGCGACGGGTTCTTGTGTTTCGTATTTAACGTTGTAGACATAGATTCTTGCCCGCCCGTATTTTGTCGGCAAATCAGCATCGGCAATCCGCTCAACAATCTTCTCCCGTGTACGGCGATATTTGATCAAATCCGCAATCGTAATAATCACAAGATCAAACTTTTTTGCCAACTCAAAAAGCTCTTCCCGATTTGCGCGGTTGCCGCTTTCGTTCAATATTTCACAAAGAACACCGCCCGGCGGAAGACCGGCAAGACGCACAAGATCAATCGTAGCTTCCGTATGACCCGCACGACGCAAAACGCCCCCTTCCTTCGCCTCAAGCGGAAAAAGATGACCCGGACGAACAAAATCTGACGCACGGCTTGACGGATCAATTATTGCGCGGACTGTTGTTGATTTTTCTTGTGCTGTTATACCTGTGCGGCAACTCACGTGATCAACCGGAACAGTAAACGCCGTTTGAAGCGGTGCCGTGTTGTGCGACACCATAGGCGAAAGTTCCAGCCGCTTGCAAGTCTCCGGCAATATCGGCATACAAACCTGACCGCGCCCATGAACCAACATAAAGTTAATCGACTCATCACAAACACCGGAAGCCGCACAAACAAAATCACCTTCATTCTCCCTATCCTCATCATCCATCACTATCACTAACTTGCCATTCCGTATCGCAGAAACAGCCAACTCTATATCAGAAAAACACACTTTTTAATCCCCTGTAATTTTTAAAAAATTTTGTAAAAAACAAACGGTAAATAAAAGCAACGGGCTTGTTCCCTCGTTATATACTTTGTAATATATCAGCGAAATATCCGTTTTTAACTCAACCTTATTTACAACCTTATTTACAACCTTATAAAAACAACCTTAGTAGCCATGTAATATCATAGTTTTGCAAGCCGTAGGTTTGCATCGCTCGGTAGAAAATGATGTTCCCACACACGAGCATTCCGTAGGAATGCTGCCGTTGGGCAAGTTACAGGGTTGCATTCCTACGGAATGCGAAGACTCGGCTTTCTACCGAGCGTTACATTCCTAGCGGAATGTAATCAAATTGTGAATTGTGAATTGTGAATTGTAAACTGTGAATTGTTCTACCGAGCGATACATTCCTATCGGAATATAATAACGCGAAAACATAAAACGGATTGGAAATAATAAGGTAATAAGGTTGAAATTTTTTATTGTCAATGGCTACTAAGGTTGTTTTGTTTAGGAAAAATAAGGTAAAAATAAGGTTGAGTTAAAGACGGATATTTCGCTGATATATTACGAAAAAATTTTTAAAACACTTCTGTTGCGGTCAATTGTATTCCTGTGAATTATTCTTATGAATTTTGGTGAATTATTTTGTGTTGGGTTGAAAAAGTTGCTGTGTCAAAAAATAATATTTTTTTGTGGTCTGTAGTATATATAGTGTGTATTGTGGTCAACCAATAATTTTATTTTGTGTTATTGGAGTGGTTATATGTTTAGTTGTTTGTTTTTTGGGGGTGTTGTGGGTGTGGTGTGGTTTAGTGGTATGGTATGTGAAGTTTGTTCTGATAATGATCAGAATGAAATATTTTTTGATTATTCCTTATTTCGTTCTAGTGATGTTGCCGATTATAGTCTTGTGAGGGGTTGACGGAGGGACTCGTCAGCCTCATACGTATTGAGAAGAAGCGTGTAATTGTTAGCCCTACCCCAGTATTCGTGAATTTTAGTAATAAGGAAATTATTTAATATTTACGGGTTTCGAGGGCGGTTGATGCTCCGAGTGGTAATAGAAGGAGAGATCTCGGGGCAATGATAGTAGAAAAAAGCAAGAATATCGGAGAACCTGCAATGAAGGTTTTTACAACTGGTCAGGTCGCCAAAATCTGTAAGGTGGCACCACGCACCGTCAGTAAATGGTTTGACTCAGGCAGATTAAAGGGGTATCGTATCCCCGGGTCGCAGGACCGTCGGATTCCGCGAGAATATTTGATAAAATTTCTGAAAGAGCACGGAATGCCGCTCGGAGACCTTGAGGACGAGACGTTGGCGAAAGTATTGATTGTCGCTCAGGATCAGATTCTGATTGAGAATTTGAAACGTGAGTTTTCGATTGAAAAATCGTTCCGCCTCGCTGTCGCTACAAGTGGTTTTGATGCCGGAATCCAGGCTGAAAGTTTCCATCCGGATTGTGTTATCGCTGATTACTCAATCGGTAAAATGGAGGCTAAGCAGATTGTTGATAATCTGAGAAGGAATAGTGAATTTTCAGAAATCGTACTAATTGGACTTTTTCCGGACGATGGTAGTACCATGAGTTTTGATCGCTCAAATTTGAACGAAACATTCAAGAAGCCGTTCGATTCATCCTTGTTGGTGGAACGTTTGCGCACATTGATTGGTTCAAAAAAGGAACTCGTATAATTTCGGGTAAACAACGATGCAAACTGTGTCCCGAATTATGCAGTTTGCTGGTTGCCAATTGACGACTTCTTTTCAGTAATTTGGATCATATACTCAAAAGCAGGACAAAACCTGCAAAAAAAATTTTCAAGTCGCCCGGTCTATACAGACCGGACGACTTGTTTTTTTTTGTACCGCAAACGCTAACGAAATGTAACTTTTACGACAACCAAAACCGAAATTACACATAAAAATCATGGAACAATCATTTGAGGAGTCATTGGATCGGCTTGAGGGTATTATTCGTGAGCTTGACAGTGACGGGGTGGGCTTGGAGGAGTCTTTGGCGAATTACGAAGAGGCTGTCAATATCTTAAAATTTTGCTACGGATGTCTCAAAAATGCGGAGCGAAAAATTGAGATATTGCGAATATCAGAAAATGAAAACGAAAACAAGATCGAATCCGTCGACGAAGATTCCTTCCAAAGTGAATAGAAAAAATATA
Source organism: Planctomycetaceae bacterium (assembly GCA_031274045.1). Taxonomy (GTDB): domain Bacteria; phylum Planctomycetota; class Planctomycetia; order Pirellulales; family Thermoguttaceae; genus WRKP01. Next base: position 4,104 of record JAISQS010000506.1, read on the forward strand.
AATATAAATTGGTAATATATCAGTGAAAAATTACAGCGCGGCAGCAAAAACAAACCTTTTTTACAACCTTATTTTCTTACAAAAACAACTTTAGTAGCTCGTGAATCCCCCACAAACATCCGCATTCTTTCATTTCATTTCATTTCCCTCCATTGTCTTCCTGTGAATTATTCTCCGAACGATTCTCCCGAATAACAGTCAAAATTGCACTTGAACTGTTTCTTGAAATTC
>JAISQS010000519.1 GCA_031274045.1 Planctomycetaceae bacterium
TATACTTTTTACACTTGAAAATTCCCTTTCGCAATCGTAACAAATATGATTTTGTTACCGATTTGAGCTACGGATATTGAGTCACAACCGACCCGCAACTGGTACAAATTTCCCCACCCTTAATAACAACGAAGCTACCCCAGTCACGCGCCCTTATCCCCTTATTCATAATGCTTTAATAAGGGGATAAGGGCGCGGATTGGGGGGAACATTGTGTTACTAAGGGAGAGGGAATCAATAACCAGTTGCGGATTGGTTGAGACTCAATATTGGTTATACAAATTTTCACGATGACATTTAAAAAAAGGAATTATCAAGCGCAAAAAGTATAAACTATTTCCAATTGCCAATATCATCTTCCGTTCCATCTTGACAATCAGGACCCGGCGACCAGACATCAAACGATCTGGTGTTGTGTTGACCCGGCGCATTATAACGATACTCGTTTTGCCATGGGTCTGTCTGTTGCAAAGTCCTTACATAAGGTCCACCCCAGTTCGTCTGAGAAATTCCCGAAGGACACTCAAGAAGATCTTGCAACGACGACGGATATCTAGAGACATTTATGTGAAACGAATCTATTGCCACTTCAAGATTCGAGATATATTGTTTTGTTGTTTTTATTTTGCCGCTTTCGAGAAAACTCGTATATGCCAAAACAGCCGCACCTGCCATTGCCAGCATGATAAACAACACCACCATCACTTCCACCAACGTAAACCCCTTTGCACTCTTCGCAAAAACAGCAGACCTCAAAACTGTCCGGTCTGACCACACTCGCACAAACTTACCGCCAAATCTAACTTCATTATCGTTCTTTTTCATTTTTTCAATTTTTCTGTTAAAGTTTTTATCTTACACCGAAGCCGGTACAGGCAATAAACTTCACCAACATACCAACCCGACAAATTACACCGCCTCATCGAGATAACCCAAATCAGCAACAATCCGAGATCTAAATCCGCCCAAAACCCACTCAACCAAAACCAAAGCAACACAAGACAGACAACCCCGAACACGAAACACATTCAACGCTCGATATTGTCGCATGTTTTTTTAATTCACGCAATAAAAAGTAAATTTTTTTGAGAATGTCACGCACAAAAGACACAAAGGATATTTTTTTAACGCAGAAAGCGCGGAAGAACGGAAAACGCGGAAAGGATTAAAAGAGCGAAACGGATTTAATGGACAAAAAATTTTAGAAGTTCATATTTCCGCGTTTTTCGTCTTTCCGCGCCTTCCGCGTTAAAAAAATTTTGAGAAAGAATTTTATTATTTTTTGCGTTATGATTGCAAGATGTCGATTAGTTCGTCTGCTGATAGTCGTGTTGCTTGGTCTGTTCCTTCCAGCAATTTGTCCGCGAGATTGCGTTTTTCGTTGTGCAGCCGCACGATTTTTTCCTCAATTGTCCCCTGCGTAATCAAGCGATACACCGTAACCGGTCGCGTCTGCCCGATACGATGCGCACGATCCGTCGCCTGATCCTCAACCGCAGGATTCCACCATGGATCAGTATGAATCACATAATCCGCCGCCGTCAAATTCAAACCACTACCACCCGCCTTAATACTAATCAAAAACGCATCCGAATCACCCGATTGAAACGCGTCTACACGTTTTTGACGTTCGCGCTCCGGCACCGAACCATCAAGATATTGATACGAAATCCCCATCGAATCAAGCTCCGCACGCAATAACTCAAGATGCTTGACAAATTGACTAAACACAAGAACCTTGTGCCGATTCTCCTTCAACTCCTGCATTATCTCACAAAACGCCTCCAACTTTGAACTCTCAATATCACTATCCGGCAAAACTAATTTCGCATTGCAACAAAGTTGACGCAACCTCGTCAGCACCGCCAAAATTTGTAATTGACCTTTGCCGGTATTTTTTTCGCGTATACTTTGCAACTCCTTAATCGCCTTCAATCGCGCCGCTTCATAGAGAGCCGTCTCTTTTTTGGACAACTCAATCTCACGAATTATCTCCGTCCTCGCAGGCAACTCTTCCAAAACCTGCGATTTGGTTCGCCGCAAAATAAACGGATGAATCAAACGCCGCAAAGAATTTTTTGCCGACACGGATCGATCACGTTGCACCGGCACCGCGAAACGACTCTCAAAAGATTTCTGCGAACCAAGAAGACCGGCATTAAGAAAACGAAACAAACTCCAAAGCTCAGTTAAATTATTCTCTATCGGCGTTCCCGTCATCGCAACACGAAAATCAGCACGCAACATCAAAACCGATTTTGCCCTTTGAGATTCAGGATTCTTGATCGCCTGCGATTCGTCAAGAATAATCGTCGCATATTCCTTTTTGGCAAAAGTCTCAATCTCCTGTTGCAACAACGTATAACTTGTAATCACAACATCACGCTTCTGCGCAGACGTTATCAAATTGTCGCGATCTTCTTTGGACGATCCGAATTTTGATGTGATTGATTGGACTCTTTTAATGTTCAATGACGGCGTGAATTTTTGCGCTTCGCGTTCCCAATTGAAACAGACCGATGTCGGCGCAACAACCAACGCCGGTCCCTTGTCCGCACGCAACAATAACAACGCCAAAGCCTGAACCGTTTTGCCAAGCCCCATGTCATCAGCCAAACAACAACCAACTCCCCACTTCGCACAACGAGCAAGCCAAGAATAACCTTCAAGTTGATAATCACGCAAATCACCAACAAATCCGGACGGAAACGGCGCACTATAATCACGCGCCTCAACTATACGACTCTTGACTTTTTTCCAAATTGGACTTGTCTGCAAACTCGGAACCGCATCAAAAAAATCTTCAAGACCAGCCGCCGCGAGCGGATGTATTTGTAACTTTTTGTCCTTCGTGTTGGAAAGACGCTTCAACTCACAAAGACGCTTACGCAACTCATTCGTCAACGCAATAAATTTACGACCCTCCAACTTAATAAATCGATTGTCGCCACCCTCATCAACCAAATCAAGAAGACGTGAAATCTCTATCGACTCACCATCAACAACAAGCGAACCCTCCGCAGATAACCACTCATCCATCGACAAAAATTTCAAATTCAAATTAGAATACGTTGCCAACGACGACACCGAATATTTTTCCCCCTTAAACCAATAAACCTCAACATCACTACGCTTCACCGACGCAGGTTTGCTTTTTGTTTTTTTGGTTTTGGTTTTTTTTGCCGGAATCGATTCGAGCAACTCGCTTGTTGGTGTCGATTCGTTTGACTCATTTGACTCAGCGGATTCGCTCTCTTCGTACTCTTTCAATTCAGATAAGAACGTCAACGTATCCGGCAACGTCTCGAATAAATAGCAATCATTGGACAATGAAGTCGCTGATTTGAATGCTTGGAGTTGTGCGATGAACTGATCGCGTTTTTTTGACTCGGCATCAAGATTACGTACAGAAAGTACCTTTTGACCGTCGGCATCGGAAATCATGCGGCTGCTGCCGACTCCCGGTCTGTGAGTTGCGGTTGTTGCTCCGAGCGGTTTGACAAAAAATTCCGCTTGTAAACCTTCATCGCTGCTCGTGAGATACAAGTACAGTTTGTCATCACTCACAACTTCAGGTATCCCCGCAAACTCAATTTTCTCATCCGTGTTAATTGTCACCACCGCCGACAACTTCCCAATCATACGCATCAAATTCGATTTCGCTTCTTTGGGAAAAGATTGACCGTCCGCACCGATCAGTTGACGAATCTGATTTTCAGTCTTCGTCAACTTGACAACCTTAAACCGATACTTCGACTCCTCTATCACAAAAAAATCTAACGTTGCGTCATTCGTAAAAACCGCGCTGGAAATGTACACCGGTGACTTGAACTCCGTCAACGGAGGAGAAAATATAACTTGCAAATGATCGTCGCGTTCTTGTATCGCCATCTCGCATTGACCCTTAAGCAACTCAACCCGCATCGATTTTCCGTCACCAGAAAACAGAAGCGGATGACCAACAAACTTCAACGCAATATCATCAGGAAATCGACAATTCGCCGACCTGCCATAACGACTAAATATCAACGACGCACAAATCTCACGATCCTGCTCCGAAATATCTTTGAGTGTATTTTGCTTCTTGAATAATTCTAATAATGTTAGAAGTTTGTCTTTTGACCAACACTGCGATTTATTGTCCCATGTCTGTTCGCACGGCGTAAAATCTAGGCATAAATGACCATTGCTAAATTTTGTTACTTGCCAAACTAGCCGTGTTTTTTTTGAAGTTTTACTTGAATTGGACTTGTTGGCAGTTTTTGGAAAAGTGTCAACAAGTTGTTCCAAAGTGTTGATGAGTTGTTCCCATCTTGGGCGAGGTTTGAACATATCGCACAAAGGAGCCGACTTCGTTTTTTCACGGAAAGTTTTAACCCAATCTAAATTCTTTTTCGCACAATCAATCGTCGGCGAAACTATATCAGGAATTTTTTGAGAAGAGTTATGCGGCGAGTTATATAGTCTATCAACAACTTCGCAAACCTCCGCAGCAACCCAAAAGAAATCGCCGCGATAGCTATCAACATTACTGAACGGGTAGGTTGCCAATAAATTCGTGTCGGGACTCAATTGATACCACACGGATTCGTACGCGAGCAGCAGCTTCGTAACCCAATGCAATTTTTCATCTCTTTCACAGGAATCTTTGAGCAATACTCGCGGCGAATACTGACTTGCCCAATTCAGCGCGATTCTGTTGAGCATGTACCAAGCTGTATTCAAATGCAAATCGACCGATTCTGTCAACTTGACCGAATTTTTCAAAATAGGTTTAAGAGTGTTCAATGTATGAAAAATACGACCGGCATGAATCTCGGCAAGACTTTGAAATATACCGGAAAGGAACGGAATCGTACAATTCTTCGTCAATACAAGATCGTACATTGCTCTGAAAGCTGAATCGTATTCCAATACCGCCTCCTTACTGTTTCCGGCAATAAATAACCGATGCGCTTTGAGCAAGAAATACGACAAATCACCGGGCAATCTATCAAGACGAGCATCGAATAATTTACCCGAACAAAAAGCATAATCAATCAAAAGAATTTTTATCAATTTTTCATTTTCATCAACACGGGCAGTATCAAGCAAAATATCCCAAATATCATCCAAGCCCGACGATAACAGATAAGTAGATTCATTCAATAAATATTGACAAATCAACAAACGGCAATTGTGATCAGAACTGACAAACCAATATTGCGTATTTTTTGATGTACAAAATTTTAGTATATTCCCAAAGTAATCAAATGGATTATTTTGTAGAGAAGGGCGTGATTGACGGTATTCGTGTTCCGTGAACATGAAATTTATACCGTTGTCCATTCCGAGAATTAAGTTGTGCCGGAGTTCGCGGTAAAAATCTTCGGTGGTTTTGGGAGCCGTTTGTGCAAGTATGATTCGGTGTTTCTCCGGCAGCCGTTCTTGGTCTAGAAAGTACATTCCTTTGATGGTCTGGAAGACGGCGATTGAGTATTGAATGTATTTGTTTGATTCGACGAGTCGTTTTATGATTTGTTCGCGGTTTGGGTGGCGGTAGTGTATCCGTTTGCCTGCTGCTGGTTCGAGCCATTTGTCTTGGACAAGTTTCTGTATGTCCGATGTCAAAGAATCGGTTTTTGACGATTTTATTTTTTTAATTTTTTCATTTAGGGTTAATATTTCACCGCTCCTAAAGTATACGGTATCTTTGTTGCTAATAAATAGCGATTTTAAACGGGAAGTAAACGCGGTACAGTTTGAAATCGACGAACTGGTCGGCGCAAATGCGGATTTGTCCGGAAAAAGACTCAAACGAGCGAACATCTCACAAAGCCAAAGTTCCTGCATCGGCGAAGTATGAATTGCGGCGAGGTAGAGAATTTTCTGCTGATCTTCTGTGAGCGAGTCAAATTGTTCAAGAGAGTTGTCTGCAAGAGTAACATCTGTTACCTGATTGGCAACAGGTAACGACGAATTATTATTGGACATAATTAATTGTTAAGATGATATTGAGTGTTAAAGTAATATTAAGGTATTATGTTAAGGTATTAAAGTGATGTTGAGTGGTTGAAGTAATATTGAACGGTTGAAGCAACGCAATAATTGAGCCGCGCAACGACAACCGACAAGCTGGAACGCAGGTATTCCGTCTGTATTTTTGTCGTGTTGTTGTGTGATTTTGTTTTTTTGTGTTGTGGTTATTGTGGTTATTTTTTTGTGGATTTTGGTATGAATTTTCTTTCGATTAGGAGAGTGTCGATTTGACCTGATTGAAATTCTTTGCTTTCGAGAATTTTTATTTGCAATGATTTTGATGTTTTTATTCCGTCAACAACCAACTCCTTCAAACAACGTCTCATTGAGTTAATGGCATCCATTCTTGTTGGTTGAATTACGATTAGTTTTCCGATCATTGAGTCGTACATTGGACTGACTATGTATCCTGCGTGAACATGCGAATCAAACCTTACACCAAATCCGCCCGGCACAATCAACCGCTCAATTTTGCCCGGACAAGGTCGAAAATTATACTCGGGGTCTTCGGCGTTTATTCGACATTCGATAGCATGACCGTTCTGTTTAACATC
>JAISQS010000584.1 GCA_031274045.1 Planctomycetaceae bacterium
GGCGGATTGATGTAGATGATTAATTTTTTCCGTTTTTCGGGGTCTTTGACAATATCGCGCAACCCTTTCGGCAAGTCATCAAATTCATCATTCAAAAAATCAAATTGAAAAACGTGTGATTCCAGCAAGTTGAAACCGTGTCGTTTAATGCGGTCTTTCATAATATCAACATCGGCTGGCATCAAGGTACTTGCCCAAATATTGTACTTATTGGTCAAGCCTTCCAGCAAGTTACCAGTACCCGCCGCACAATCCCAAATGTAATATTCGTCTTGCCAATTTTCGCCGAAGGTTTGAGCCAAATAATTTTGCGATGTTTCAACCCAAATCTCCGGCGTAAAATACGCACCGGTATATTCACGAATATTCTGCGGCACAAGCAAATCACGCCGCGATTTGATGTATTCTTGATACTCATTTTCAGGCGGACGTTGATAACGTTTCCAAAAAGAACGATGCGATTTTCCGCCGTCTTTGAAATGTACTTCCTTAAAAAGTTGTTCTTTGACTTCAACGGTAATTTTGTATTCCGTATCCCGAAGGACAACTTTTAATGAGTCAAAAATTGTTCGATTGTTTCGGGACAATAAATCAGCAAGATAAAAATCAGCAGGCAATAACCCGTTTTTCTTACCGATCTTCCAATCGTAGTTAATATTCGGCTGAACTTCGTTTGCCCATTTTGTGAAGATACTCAGGAAGTTATTTTTTGTAACTTGCAATTTAGAGTATGGATTGCCGTCATCAATAAGGTTAAGGGCAATAAAATTTTTGATCTCTTTAATGTCCGTCAAAATGTTGTATTGAATCCAATGTTCGGCAAGAATGTTAGCAACAATATTCTCCGTTTTTTTGGAGACGCTTGATGGCGTTTCGTTCCAGTTAATATCGGGATGGGCAAGAATAGGTTGAACGTGATAAAATTCAGCGAAGGCAATATATTCGTTGTCAAAAACGGCAAGAAACTTCGGCGGCAATTCGGAATCTTTGCCGTTGAGCAACGGCTTGATGGTTAGTAAAAGTTGCGCAAACATTTTGGCGGTTGGAGTTTCGGTACGCTTGGCTTCCGCCCAAAGCAGAGCGTCGGCTTGAAGTAATGTCCGATAATTTGTCCATTCGCCGTTTTGTTTCGGAGAAACGACAAAGTCAATAAACTCTTCATCGAGTTTGACATCGTATTGTGAGAAGAATTGTTTAGCGACCCGGAGCTTCCAAGTCATTTCGGAAGACAATTTCATAAAATCACATTGGATAAATTTAATGACTCTTTCATATTTTTTTTGTTGGCGTACTGACATGAAATAATAAAAGAGTTTTTTGCAAAACCGAACCGCAACCGGTAATCAATTGCGAACCATTGGCACTCACTGACTACATTTCGGCAAATTGTTACAGATCAAATAATTTTGGACGAAACAAGATGCGAGTCAAACAGCGGTCAAAAACTGTGTGCGGCAATATATCAAAAAATGTTTCACGCACAAGGCGGGTACAGTCAAATCCGTCAAAAAAGAAAAAAGATACCAAAGATACGGAAATTTTTTCAAAGATTAGTAATATATCAGTGAAATGCCTCAACGTTGTAGAAAAAACGAACGTAATATATCAGCGAAGTATCTGTCTTTAACTCAACCTTATTTTTACCTGATTTTTCCTCAACAAAACAACCTTAGTAGCCATTGACAATAAAAAATTTCAACCTTATTACCTTATTATTTCCAACGTTCTATGTTTTCGCGTTATTGCATTCCGTTAGGAATGTATCGCTCGGTAGAAAATGAAGTCCCAGCCGAGTCTTCGCATTCCGTAGGAATGCAACCCTGTGACTTGCCCAATGGTGGCATTCCTACGGAATGCTCGTGTGTGGGAACATCATTTTCTACCGAGCGATGTAAACCTACGGCTTGCTGCAATGCACAATTCACAATGCACAATGATCAATGTGAATTATGAACTGTGAACTGTGAATAGTGAGTTTTGTGAATCTGCTACGAGTGAAGCCTTGCTTGATGGGTACGGTGTTTTCAAGGAGGAGGCGTTGGAACTCGACCCGACTTATCAACCGACAACTGTGAATACAGACGGTTGGGATGCCACACAAGCAGTGTGGAAATTCTTGTTCCCGACAATTGCGCTTATTCGTTGTTTTTTGCATATGTGGTTGCGGATACGAGACAGGAGCAAGAGTTTGAAGGAGATGTTTTTTGAAATCGGCAAGCGAGTATGGAGTGTTTATGGTTGCCAGACGCAAGAGGCAATGTCATTAGCGATTAAAGATTTACGAATCTGGGCAAAGCAGAATTTGACAGGGGTTGTTTTGGATAAGGTTTTGGATTTATGTGGCAAGACTGCGGAGTGGTCGTTGCATTATGTTTATCGTGGTTGTGCTAGGACGAGTAATATGTTGGACAGATTGATGCGTTTTCAGTGTAGGTTTTTTGTGCGTGGTCAGGCTTTCCATGGAGGTGTGTGTTCAGCGAAATTGCGTTGTCGTTCGCATGCGTTGCTGTACAATTATCGGGATTGGTGCCCGCGAACAAGAAAACTCAATAATGGAATACGTTGCCCGGCAGAACGAATAAACAAAAAACGCTACGCCAAAAATTGGCTAGAAAA
>JAISQS010000585.1 GCA_031274045.1 Planctomycetaceae bacterium
GGGGCGAAGGTTATTTACAATCAATTTATCGTAGGGCGTTGCCCTACGCTATGATATTTTGCCCTTTCAGGGCGTTGATACAGTGCTTATAAATGTACGATGTAAAAGCCCCACAAAAAACAAAATAATCAGAAAAATTAAAAATCTTAAATCAAAAATCTTAAATTAAAAATTGACATGAGTTGTTATGGTTTTTTTCGGGTTGCGGCTGCGGTTCCGTCTGTTGTGGTTTCTGATTGTGAATTTAATTTTCGTGAGATTGTGAAGTTGGTTGAGCGTGCGCATGATTTGGATGTGCAATTTGTTCTTTTTCCTGAGTTATCTTTAACGTCTTATTCTTGTGGTGATTTATTTTTTCAGCGGACGTTGATTTCTGGGGCGGAGCGGTCGGTTGTTGATTTGTTGTCGGCGACGAAGGATTTTCCGGTTTGTTTTATTGTTGGGGTGCCGGTCGAGCATAACGCGAAATTATATAATTGTGCGGTGGTCTGTTTTGGGGGGCGTATTCTTGGGATTGTGCCGAAAACTTTTTTGCCCAATTATTCCGAGTTCTACGAAAAACGGTGGTTTCAAGCATACAATTTAAACAACGTAACGGACAAGATTGAGTATGCGGGCAATGATACTTTATTTGGTACGAATATTCTTTTTGATTTTTGTGATGCCAAGTTTGCGGTTGAGATATGTGAGGATGTCTGGTCGGTTATTCCGCCGAGTTCGTGTCATGCGATAGCTGGTGCGTCGCTTATTTTTAACCTCTCCGCCAGCAACGAGCTGATCAGTAAACGTCAATATGTTAAGTCGCTCATCGCACAACAATCTGCCCGATGCCAAGCCGGATATGTTTACGCTTCCGCCGGATTTGGCGAATCGACTACCGATGTCGTCTACACGGGCAACGCATACATTTACGAAAACGGCAAATTGCTCGCCGAATCGGAACGCTTCAAACTCGAACGTCAATTGATTGCGGCGGATATTGATGTTGAGCTTCTTGCGAGTGAGCGGTGTAAGAATACAACGTTTTTTTGTGAGCCGTTGGGTGAGGTGAAGAGGCGGTATGAGGTTGTTGATGTAAATTTGAAACCGAGTGTATCGCAAGGAAAGTTGATGCGTAAAATTTGTCCTACGCCGTTTATTCCTGCGACGGATAATTATGATGAGAGTTGTTGTGAAATATTTTCGATTCAAGTTGCGGGTCTGGCAAAACGTCTTATTCATACGGGTGTCAAGTCTTTGATTTTGGGGGTTTCCGGCGGCTTGGATTCGACGTTGGCGTTGTTGGTGTGTGTCAAAACAGCCGACAAGTTGGGATTGCCGAGACGAATGATTTGCGGAGTGACGATGCCGGGCTTCGGAACTTCAAAAAGAACTCACGCCAACGCGATTCTATTGATGAAGTCGTTAAATATTGAGATGAAAGAGATCAATATATCAGCGGCGTGCGAGCAACATTTTCGCGATATTGAGCATGACCCAAATATTCACGATGTCACATACGAGAACACTCAAGCGAGAGAGCGAACGCAGATTTTAATGGACTTGGCAAATCAGATGAACGGGTTGGTGGTTGGAACCGGCGACATGTCGGAGTTAGCGTTGGGATGGACAACTTATAACGGAGATCAAATGTCAATGTACGGTGTCAACGCAGGGATACCGAAAACATTGGTGCGGCATCTGGTTAAATGGGTCGCGGAAAATCAAATCGACGAAATCGCAAAAAGAACTCTGTACGATATTCTTGACACGCCGGTCAGTCCTGAGTTGTTGCCGACGGACGCTCACGGCAAGACGACGCAATTTACCGAAGATTTAGTTGGTCAATATAGACTGCATGACTTTTTTTTGTTCTATGTTTTGCGTTATGGATTCACGCCGGGCAAAATTTATTTTTTGGCAAATAGCGCGTTTGGCAACGAGTACAGCGGCGATGAAATTTTGAAGTGGCTGGAGGTTTTTTACCGCCGTTTTTTTGGTCAACAATTCAAACGGAGTTGTATGCCGGATGGCGCAAAAGTCGGCTCGGTCAACTTGTCGCCGCGAGGAGATTGGCGAATGCCCAGCGATGCTGCCGCAAACTTGTGGCTAAAAGAAATTGAGCAATTAAAATCAAACGAACAGCCAAAGAAGCACAAGAACCACACAAGAAAAAAACTGAACGAAAGCTGACACGTGCGGAAAAGGACTGGAACGCGGGCGTCCCGCCCGCCTCTGTGCGTAATAGAACCAAAAAAGTTTGAACTGAACGCCAAGATGTGTCGGCGAATGTCCTCCGACACGTCTTGGCGTTCCTTCCAAACTCGTTCGGTTTCCTAATGCACAGAGGCGGGCGGGACACCCGCGTTCCAGTCCGCGCCGCTTCGCGGCAATTGTCGGCTACGCCGACGCAACCGCACGGCGGTCGGTTGATCACCTTACGTTATCAACACGATTCTCGCCCCATTTCGTCGGTAACAAGCCCCCGCCGCTAACGTAACTTGTATGTCGAGCGATTCTTTATTTTAGTCCGTTCCAGAGGAATGTTTTTGTGCCGCCGGAGGTGATTATTTTTGAGCCGTCGTTGTTGAAGGAGATTGATTTGATTGGTTCGTATTCGACTTTTTGTAGTAGATTTTTTACCCAGCCGTTTGCGGCGTTTTCGGTATTTTTTTGTGCTTGTTCGGGAATTTGGACAAATGTTTTTTCCGCTTTCCAACTTGACGTATTCCAAACAACAACCACACCATCAACTCCACCCGATAACAAATACTTCCCATCCGGCGAAACTGCCAACGCCGCCGGAACATCACGAAGTCCCGATAACGTCGCAACACACTTCTTCTCACTCAACTTCCAAATTGAAATATTTTTGCTCTCCTCGCCCACTGCAAACCAATCACCATTTGTCCCGATAGCAAGCGATACTAATTCCGCGCGTTTGTCTTCTTGAATTGATTCGTTCCAAATGGTGTGTTGACTTGGGCTGTTCCAAACTCGAATCGTTTTATCTTTGGAGACGGAGATTACTTTTGACATGTCGGGCAAAACCGCGATGCCTGTTATTTTGTCTGTATGACCGACTGATACGCCGTCGGATTGTCTGGTTTCCATGTTCCAAGTTATGAACGATTTGTCTTCGCTTGCGGAGAAGAGCCGCCGACCGTCTTTTGAAAAAGACAAATCAGTTATCGTTCCGCTATGTCCTTTGAAAGTAGCCAAGTGCCGCCCGTCCTTCGGCTGCAACAAAACAATCGTCTTGTCCGCCGAACCAATCGCAATCACTGACGACAACGGCGAAAATGCCACCGCCGTCAGCGGCGACGTATGCGAAAAAGAATAAGAAACATCACCACGCACCAAATTCCAAACAACACCAGAACCATCACCGCCAACCGAAACCGCCAACACTGAATCCACAAAAAATCTACACTTGTTACCTTTTGGCAAATTCGGTTTGTCCGGTGATTTTGAGCTGTCGTTGCTCAAATTTGCGTTGAGGAACATCAACGGCTTTTCTTCTTTCGGCAATTGCGGGAATGGATTTCTAGCTTTTGGTTGGGGGTATTTTGGCGGTTTGAATCCGAGTGATTCCGTTTTAACGGCTGCTGTTATTTTGCCGTTTGAAGTGACGAACGAGTAGGCTGTTTTAGGGCTGATTGATGCTCGTGTTATTGCTTGTCCGGTGTCTGTACTGACAATTTGACTGCCGTCTTTTACGTTCCATTGGGCGATTGTTTTGTCGATTGACGCGGTGTAAACGGTCTCCGAATCGGGCGCAAAACAGACGAATGATACCTCCGCTTTATGACCAGCCAGACGCTGCAAAATCTGATATTTTGATTTATCATCTTTCACGCTTTTTGTATCTTTTGCGGCGGGCGGCGATGGTTTGGGCGGCGTGTTTTTTGCACTTTTATCTGTGCTTTTGTCGGTGCTTTTATCCGGTTTTTGATTCGTTTTTTGATTCGGTTTCTTTGGGGCAATATTTGCGTTGGGATTCCAGATATACGCGCTTCTATCGGTCGAGCCGGACACAATATTTTCATCACGATGGTCAAAAGCAACAGACTTGACCGATGATCGATGACCGTAAAAAGTATAGATCAATTTACCGCTATCAACAGACCAAATTGAAACAGTAGCATCATGCGAAGCGAGAGCAACACGATCACTGTTGTTTGAGAAAGTAATATCGTTGATTGCGCGGCTGTGTGTTTTTAGTTCTTTGTGCAATTTTTTTGAGTTGAGTTCAAAAATTCCGGCGTTGCCGTTTTCGAGACCGACTGCTGCGTATTTACCGTCGGGGCTGATTTCTACTGCGGTTATAATGTCAACAAATTGCGGGAATCTTGATAGTTCTTTGCCCGTTTTGCCGTCACAAACAATCAAATTCTTATCACGCCCCGCAACCAAAATCAAACCGCCATCCGGCGAAAACGACAAAGCCGAAATAACCCCGCGCAACTGATTCCGCCAAATCTCCTTGCCGGTATCAAGCTCCGACAAAATAAGAAAACGCTCAGCTCCGCCAACCACAACAAAATTACCATCAGGACTAATCGACACCGCGTTCGCGTTCATCTTGTGTTCGGCAATCAATCTGACTTGACCCGCATCCAATACACGCGCCTCCTCCGCAAAACAAATTTGCACAAAAAAAGACAAAGGCAAAAACAGTGACAGAGACACAAACACAAACAAAGACACAAACAAAGACAAAGTCACAAACAGAAACGAAAAGACAAAACGGGAAATCATGTTTTTGTTTTTTTGAGTTAAAGTTAAGGCTTCCGGTCGTGGAAAAGATTTTTTTACCGCAACGTTCGCAAGAAATATTCCTGATTATTTCGTTTTTTGTGGGGCATTTACATAGTGCCTTTTCTCAAGCACTGTATCAATACAATGTATCAACGCCCTGAAAGGGCAAAATATCATAGCGTAGGGCAACGCTCTACGATAATTGATTATAAATAACCTTCGCCCCAACGGGGCAACAATACCAGACCAAGCGGAAGTTTTTAGTTTTCAGTTTTAATATAATTCTTACAGAAAATTCACTACTAAAAACTTCCGTTGTTGTTGATATTATTGGGGCGTTGCCCCGAGTGGTGTTTGTGAATCCCTTTCGTAGGGCGTTGCCCTACGCTAATGTAGAGACGCAATGCATTGCGTCTCTACTTTCAGGGCGTTGATAC
>JAISQS010000648.1 GCA_031274045.1 Planctomycetaceae bacterium
TGTTTGTGAATCTCTTTCGTAGGGCGTTGCCCTACGCTATGAGCTTGTTGCCCTTTCAGGGCGTTGATACAGCGAATAAAAGATACAATGTAACACCCACACAAAATCCGAAATAATCATGAATTTTTAACTTCCTGTGAAATTTATTTGGAAAAGTTTTTGTGATGCGGGTGTTTTTTATTTTTGGAGATTGGTGGTGTTGAAAAATTTTGGTAAGGATGTTTTGGTGGTGGGGGCGGGTCACGCGGGGTGCGAGGCGGCTTTGGCAGCAGCAAGATTGGGCGCAAACGTCATATTGATCACCGACAACCTCGATTCTGTTGCCCGAATGAGTTGCAACCCAGCAATCGGAGGAATCGGGAAAGGTCATATCGTTCGCGAAATAGACGCTCTCGGAGGAGCAATGGGTCTAGCCATCGACGAAACCGCCATCCAATTCAGAATGCTAAACAAAAGCAAAGGCTCCGCCATGCAAGGTCCCCGCGCTCAAGCCGACAAAAAAGAATACCAAGAAAAAATAAAACAAACCCTAGAAAATCAACCAAACCTCCACCTACAACAAGATAAAGTAATCGCAATCGTCACAAAACAAACAAAAAATCATACACAACAAAACCACAAAAACTCTAATCCACCCGAAAATAACTCGTCCTTATATACAGACAACTTTTCTTTGACAGAAAATAACTCGTCCTTATATACTGACAACTTTTCTTTGCCGGAAAACAACTCGTCCTTATATACTGACAACATTTCTTTGACGGAAAATAACTCGTCCTTATATACTGGCAACATTTCTTTGACAGAAAATAATACTTCTTTACCGGCGGATAAAGATTTCTTATCTGTTAATAAAAATTTCTCATCTGTTAATAAGGATTTCTCATCTGTTAATAATGATTCTTTGTTGTCGGATGAGTCTGGTGCGTCGTATCAAATTGTTGGAGTATGTTTGGCTGATGGTACGGTGGTTCGCGCGGGTGCGGTGGTGTTGTGTTGTGGTACGTTTTTGCATGGAGTTTTGCATTTCGGCGATTATATTTCGTCGGGCGGTCGTGCGGCTGAGCCGTCGTCGGAAGGTATCAGCGAATCGCTCCGCCAACACGGTTTAATTGTCCGCCGCTTCAAAACCGGTACGCCACCGCGCATCAATTCCCGCAGCGTTGATTACACAAAATTGACCGAACATCTCGGCGACGCTGAACCCTTACCCTTCTCTTTCTTGCACGATAAATTGCCTGACCGACCGCAGGCTGCATGTTGGATGGCATACACCAATCCCGAACTACACCAATTCATCCGCGACAACCTAAAAAACGCACCCGCTTACAACGGACAAATACAATCAACAGGTCCCCGCTATTGCCCGTCCATCGAAACGAAAATCGAACGCTTCCACGACAAAGAACACCACCAAATTTTCCTCGAACCCGAAGGACACAACACAAACGAACTCTACATCAACGGCTTCTCATCAGGATTCGGCAGGTCAATACAAGAAAAAATGTTGCGTATGGTGGTCGGCTTGGAGCGGGCGGAGATTATGCGTTACGCTTACGCCATCGAATACGATTACATACCACCCGAACAACTCAAAATCACTCTTGAAACAAAATTGATCGAGAACCTTTACATAGCCGGTCAATTGAACGGAACAACAGGATACGAAGAAGCCGCAGGTCTGGGACTAATTGCCGGAACCAACGCCGCCCTCAAAATCGCAGGACAAAAACCATTCGTACCCGCAAGAGACAAAGCATATATCGGCGTGATGATCGATGATCTTGTGACACGCGGAGTCGATGAACCATACCGCATGTTCACAAGTCGGGCGGAGTACAGGTTGCTGTTAAGACACGACAACGCAGACAGGAGGTTGACTCCGATTGGGGGCGAGATCGGCTTGGTCAATGAACATAGAATTGAACGATTGAGATATAAATTGGACGAGATCGCAAGAGCGAAAAAGTTGTTAGCCGAAACACACGACGCAAACGGATCACTAACAAAACTACTCGCCAGACCCGAAACAACATGGAACAACATCACCGAAAGAATTCCCGAACTCAAAACAATCTCTCCAACAAACGCCGAACAAATCTGCACCGACATCAAATACGAAGGTTACATCAAACGACAAGAATCCGACATCGAACGCGTGCGGAGGTTGGCGGAACACAAAATCCCAAACAACACAGACTACACCGCCATGAAACACCTGCGAATCGAAGCCAAAGAAAAGTTGACAAGATTCAAACCGGCAGATTTGGCACAAGCCAGCAGAATAAGCGGAATCACCCCAGCAGATATTGCCGTCCTAACCATCTACATCCAATAACAACAAACCACAATTGCCCGCAAAAAAAAAGCGGCTGTTGGTACGCCATCACTCCGCCCGCCCCCCCACTACAGAACAACACACACCAACAACCACCACAAATCACCCCGCAAAATATGCGGAGTAAAATACAGAGTCTAACTCTTGTCCTAATATTGCTGTAATTTAAGCGATTTTATTTTTTGTGGTGTATGAATTTATTGATTTAACGCCCTAAAAGTAGAGACGCAATGCATTGCGTCTCTACATTAGCACGGGGCATTGCCCCGTGAATCGGTGGTAATAAAATTTTAGCCCTGTAAGGGCGAAAGCAATAAAGCATCTAACGGCTTGCGCCCTTACAGGGCTAGATTATATTGCGATTCCGATTCACAGGGCGTTGCCCTGTGCTAATGCTTGCCGCCCCTTCGGGGCAATAACACAAAAAAATACGTAAACCACAATTTAATTCACTAAATTCATTACCAAAATTTAAATTACAGCAGCATTAGGGCATTGTCCTACGCTAGGTGCTTGTTGGGGCGATGCGGCGATTTTTTGTTGGTTGAATTAGCGCAACGTAAAATGCCTTTATGTCTCCGGCGGTTAATTTTTTACTCTACGTCAATTTTCAAATCCATATTCCCCGTTACGGGAATTTCAACTTCAATCGGTTCATTATCCGTGTTCATAATCGGAACATCCGGCGACATCGGATTGCGTTGTTCTTCCGGCAAGTCTTCCGCCTTCACACCCGCAGGCAGCGGAATCGGCTCACCCTTCTGAAAAATCGAAACAAGATACTTGCCCGGTTCTGCTCCTTTTTCGCCAAGCGAATATGTCAGCGTAAATTTACCGTTGGCATCGGTATCGGCAAACGCAGATGCGCCGGTAGCAGGTTTGCGAAACTCAAGACGAACATCTGCCAATGGTTTGCCGTTTTGCGTTACTGTTCCGCCAGCCGTGACAACTTTCGGTCTCGTGTTGCCGGTACAACCGGAAATCAATAACGTAAACAAAATCACTAAAAGAGAAATGTTTTTCATTGTAATAATAAATTGAAAAAATTGTTTAACTTGATACAAGTGTGTGTGTATGAAAGTGTTTTCTCACGTCCATACACACTACGAACGATTTGTATTGTTACGGCAACGGTTCTGCGCGTTGATCATTACGTGATGTAATGGCGTATAAAATTGTTTCAGCCGTTGTCTCCGAAATGAAACGGGCGGAACCATCGACGACAGCAAATTGTGCTCCACCGGAATGATTCGATGTGATAATCGTGCTGGAATGGTAAGGCTGTTGACAACCGATCGTGTTCGGACAAACAGCGTTAATTTTCCAACGAACCGTTGTAATATTGCCTGACCATTGATCGGCAGAGCTTCCGTTCCAACCAGCTCCGCGATGTCCGCTCGCGCCGCGTTCGGCGAACTTGTTATCGCTGGTACTCTTTACTAATTTTGATTGCTCGGCAAAACAGACCGTATTTGATGTACCGTCGGTAAGGTTCGCCAGACCAATGATGCTCGCACCTATCGTGCCGGGATCATAATAGATGATTGATCCGTTCGTTGCAACATGTCCGTATGCGCTTGCAAAGTGTCCATATGTAATACTGTTAGTGGAAGCAGTTGTTATATTATTGGGGTCGTAATACGAACCCGCAATTCCTGCGTAGTTAATGATCTGCAAGACGTATCCACTGTCCGTCCTCGTTTTCACGCGGTCGCTGGAAGGACAGTAAAGCCCTGATATCTTCAATCCGTTCAACACGGTGAAATTGTCCTTTGGATTCTCACCAGGATCAAAGTTATAATCGTTACCAAATCTCAATCTATCATAGACTGCTTGTTGTTCCATAAATGTAAATAGTGCCACTGACCAACTACGACATGATCTTGCTGTACTCCCTTTTTTCGGACCGGTGGCAAACGGCAAAGCGTCGTTGGTATCGTGATAATTGTGCATCGCAAGACCTAGCTGTTTGAGGTTGTTGCTACATGACATTCGACGCGCTGATTCGCGCGCGGCTTGTACAGCTGGCAAAAGAAGAGCAATCAGAACACCAATAATCGCTATCACAACAAGAAGCTCAACAAGAGTAAAACCAAAAAACGGAAGATGTTTTTTGGAAGAGTGAGCAGAATTGTAAAATTTATCTTTATAAAAAATTCTACTTTGACAGCGTACCCCCCCCCCCCCTGCCTATTTTAACACCCTTGTCTATTTTTGTATACCGAATTTCGCCCTTAAAATTAAGCGAAATTTCGTTGAAAACCGAAATCGAATTTGTCTTTTGCATGATCTTTCTCCTAAATTTTTGTTAGTACATTTTGAACAAATGTAACAAATGTTAAATAATCTATCGCCATCAAAAACACCGCGTGTCATTCTTTTGAACAACAGAACAACACAAATCATTTTTCGTAACGATAAATCACTGACCTAAACAAGACGAGTCAAATTTGTAGTAAAAACAAATTTAAACTTGTCACAACTAAACCCGCTAACGCAGCGAGTTGTTGCGAATGATATTCTAACTTGCCAAAAAACGCAAGGTGTCTTTGTCCCAATTTTAAATATTTTAGAAATATTTTTAACGCGGAAATCGCGGAAGAGCTGAAAATGCGGAATATGAACTTCTAAAAAATTAGGTAGAAATGAGGTTAAAAACAGTGTTCGACCATAAAATCCTGTTCGGCAACGCCGACATTGGGGGCGGTTTGGTTTGCCGATGCGTTTTCCGCCCCCGTTGTCTCCCACACAAACAAAGGAACATCAGTAATTAGCACATCGAATTTACTCTCGATAGAACAGAAAATTATTGAATCTATCGTTTAAGTTCGAATAGTAGGTTTAGGTCACCTGATTTTGGGATTACTGCTTTTAGGTTTGTTGTTGTTTTATCTGCGTATCGTTCCGGTAAAACGTTTCTCTCTTCTTGAGGCGGTGTAATGTCAATACCATCAGGATCAAATATCCGTTCTGTCGGCACGGGTCCGAATTTTTCGTATTTTGTTACCATGACAACAAACTCACCCGGAGCAATACCATCGCTTGGATTGAGTGTGGTCAAAGTAAAACGCCCGCGCGCATCTGTCCTGCCGGTAGCTGCCCGCCGAGAAGTATCAACAACAACCGGCGAAAACAAAACCACCGCATCCGAAACAGGTTCACCGTCAATTGTAACCGTACCTTGACATTGAACCAGACCGCTCAACTTCGTCGTGGGCGAACAACTACAAAGCAAAAATATCATCAAAAAAATCGACGATACTAATATGCTGTTAATTGTTGATTTTGTGTTTTTCAAATCACGCATTGATTTGGTCTCCTTGAAATCAGCGTTTAAAACGCTTATAGTTAAATTTTTAATAATACTCCAAACCCGAGCGCAAACGTCATGCCGATTTTAATTAGAGCAATTGTCGGTAGTCAGTTTACGTTCGAGTTCAATTTCAAACCGTGTTATGGTCTGGTAGTTTCATCTCCATTTCGAGAGCCGTATGCGCCCCAAATTCCATAAGGTGAAATACCACTTGCGACACATTTTTGCGTTAAATCTCCGCAGAAAATTATCTCCGAAATAAACGTTACCGAGCCATCTAACGCACCAACAGTTACGCCGCCCGGATGATACGAACTTGGCGGCAAAAAACCAGGATCAGATGACCCTGAATTTGTTATATACGTTGGACTATTCGGGGCAAGAATCGTATTAAACGCACCGTAAACCGGCTCACCACTCACCCAACGTTGACCTGTTCGAGAACCAACATTAGTTGCCGAAATATATTCTCCATTATTGTTGCGCAAATTCAAACAGCTTTGCGGCGAACATACTGTAGGCACAGTTTGCGTGGTGACACTGGTTGTTGACCATCCGGATAAAATATCGCCGCCATACGCATAAGCATAACTCAACAGAATTCTTCGCCCGTTGCCGTGATGAACAACGCGTTCGCTTATCGCGGCAGTGTTGGAAGTGCCGTCAGTTACCGCATTAAAACTAATCCATTCTATCGGGACAAATGTACCTCGTTTATTTTGACCCGGCTGATTGGGTTTTGTTTCCGGACGGGCGGGAAAATCGCCTTGACAAAAAACGTAGTTATTACGTCCGAGCCAGCCGGATTCAGATCGGGGGTTTGATTCAGCCGGACAAAGGAGAAAAGTTACCGGAATATCTGCGGCAACTTTTGACCAATTACCACCGGGCGGATTGCTACTGCTGGGAAGGAATCCGACCCAAGTTGAGCCGTTGTGATAATTTTTTTGAACATCAACGATTCTATCGTAAAATGCGGATTGCTCCAGAAACGGCAACAACGCAACCCAACCTGATACTCGTCTGTTTTCAACATTGCCAGACCAGTTTGTTGTCTTATCCATCCCCGAATTAAGAGCCGGAAGAGCTTCAGACGGATCGTGGTAAGCGTGACAGGCTAAGACGAGTTGTTTGACCTTGTTTGTGCAAGACATTCGCCTTGCAGCTTCTCTTGCTGCTTGAACGGCGGGCAAAAGAATCGCGATCAATATTCCAATAATCGCTATCACCACCAGAAGCTCAACAAGAGTAAAACCAAAAAACACAAGAGGCTTTTTGAGAGGGAAATTACAAGATTTATCGTAACGATAAATCTTACGCTGGCTACATAGCCCCCCCCCCCCCCCCTATTTTAACATTTTCAATTTCGCACTTAAATTCTGCCGAAATTTTTCCAAAAACCAAACTTGAAATTGTTTTTTTCATAATTTTGTTCTCCAATTTTTTCTGTTTGTAAGTTTGAGGTAAACTGAAATTAAACTTATCATCTGACACAAATTCTTCTTCTCATACAACGCCGTACTTTTGGAATCATTTTGCGCAACAATAAGTCATAAAACTGAAATTTGCAATGAACGAATCCAACCAAAACCGAACCCGCCCAAAGCAAATATCAAGAACCCACACACGATAGCCATTGTCCGTCAATTCACAAGTTGCAAGCGAGATAATACTACAATCGTCAAAAAATACAATGGCAATATCACTTTTTTTACAAGAATGGATAAAAAATATCTGTCAGCGTGTCCCGTCCTACGCGCAATACAAGGTTCGAGACCAGAACGGCATTCGCCAACAGTTACATTGGATTACCCATTCAAGTATATCTAATCTACTTCTTACCAAGCTCCCAATGAATCATCTCTTTGATCGTGATATTCCCCTCTTTGCAAACTTGCTCTACGGTTTTCGCGGAATCTTTCACGAAGGGTTGGGCAAGCAACGCATGTTCGGACAAGAACGCATTCATCTTTCCATCCACGATTTTCTGAATGATGTTGTCGGGTTTGTTGGCGTTCTGCTGCTTAACTTGGGCAATGATTATCTCACGCTCTTTGTCAACAACAGCTTTGTCCAAATCCTCCCTCCGCAACGCCTGCGGCTTCATCGACGCAACATGCATACAAATATCCCTCGCCAACTCAACATTCGCCCCATCAATCGGCAATATCACACCGACCGCCGCATTATGATGCAAGTACGAACCGGCATTCCCCTCAACAACAACAAACCTCGACAATTTGAATACTTCCCGGATTTTGTTTACGAGTTCGTCGTACACGTGTTTGAGAGTGACATTCGGTTTATTTGGGAACGGTTGAGCGAGCAAGTCATCGGCGGTTTTTGCGCCGTTACCTGTTGCGAGTTGCTCGGCGAGGGCATTCGTCAAGGAGACAAATTCATCTGTATTAGAGACGGGCGCGCTTTCACAAAGCAACTCCACCATCGCCGTAATGTTCTTTGTTTTATTGGTGTATATTGCGATGCGTCCTGCTTCGGTTTCACGGTCGGCGCGACCTGCCATAGTTTTTGCGCCTGATTTACGAAGAATCTCGATAGCTTTATCTTCGTCGCCGCCAGCTTCGACGAGAGCTTTCTTGCACTCCATCATTGGCAGCCCTGTTTTATCGCGAAATGCTTTAACTTGTAATGCTGATATTTCCATTTTTTCTATCCGAACAAACTTTCTGTTACTTATTTTGACAAATTCCCTACACAAAAATCAATCGGCAACCAAACCAATTGACGACCAATTACACATTGATCAATATTTATTTGCCTGTTGCCCGCGTCTATCCGCAACGAGTTAGCGTCCAACCGCAACGAGTTCGAGTCTATACGCAACGAGTTCGCGTCTATCCGCAACAAGTTAGCGTCCAACCGCAACGAGTCCGAATCTATCCGCAACAAGTTCGAGTCTATCCGCAACAAGAGTATTTTCCGATTATTTCGTAACGAAAATCCCCCCACAACAAACAAGTCAAGGATTATAACCGCCCCCACCAACACCGTCAATGCTCAAAGAAAAATCAGCAATGTCAAAGTTCTCTAATTGTTCGTGCCGGATTATCAGGTGTTGTGAAAAACACGACTTTTATTTTTGTAATATATCAGAGAAAATTGGCAACGCGTTAGTAAAACAATCTTTTTTAGCACGCAGATAACGCGGATTATCAGGATTTGCGCAGATTTTTGTTATAGATGCCGGTATACTTTTGTCTGCTAATCTTCTATCTGCGAATATCCTTAGAATCTGCGTCATCTGCGTGCTAAAATACGTTTTAGTGTCATAAATAAGGTTGATTAGAGCGGATATTGCGTTGATATATTACTTATTTTTAAAATATTTTTTGCCGCGATCTCAACAAAATCCGTGATCTATTTCAACAAGACGGGCGTGGAACTTGTTATCTTAAGCTTTCGATTTGTGCGTAGATTTGTTGTTCGGTGAAGCCTTCTAGGTCGATGCTTTTTGAGGGACAGACGGCAACACACGTCCCACAACCCATACACAAACCCGGATTAACCCGCGCCGTCCACTTGATAAGATTCCCCTTGCGATCCTTGATCTCTGTCCGCTCAATCGCATTGTACGGACA
>JAISQS010000679.1 GCA_031274045.1 Planctomycetaceae bacterium
ACAGGAATTAACCCAAATGAATACAAACGATAAACCACAACAAAATCACGTTCACAATAAACGTACAATTAGTTTTGGAAGGCGATTACTATATTATTTTGCAAGATTACCAGTCTGGCTTTTTTTTGGTATTCTCTACCAAACCAGATTTTTTGACCGTAACAATATGCCGTCCGAAGGCGGAGTTCTGGTTGTCTCCAATCATCAATCATACTACGATCCGCCTTTGATCGCCGCAGGAATAATGCAACGTCAACTAAACTTCCTCGCAAAAAAACAACTATTCAAATTCAAACCACTCGCTTGGCTTATTGATCAACTTGACGCGATTCCGCTGGATATTGATGGGATAGGTTTTGAGGGGATAAAGATTTCGTTGAAGCGTTTGCGAAACGGCGAGGCAATACTCATATTTCCCGAAGGCGGACGAACATGGGACGGCGAAATCGGCGAATTCAAAAAAGGCTCACTCGCCCTCGCAAAACAGACAAAATCCACAATACTACCAGTCGCAATCGACGGATGCTACCAAGCATGGTCAAGAGAAAATAAATTACCAATACCCTTCGGAAAAATCCGTGTCATATACGGAAAACCAATAAAATACAACGAAATCAAAGAACTAAACGAAGAAGAATTAAGAGAACTAGTCAAAACAAAAATAAACGAACTATTTCAAAAAATCAGATTCAAATAAAAAACCGAGTAATATATCAGTGAAATACTTCAACGCCGTAGAAAAAACAAACCTTATTTACAACCTGATTTTCTTACAAAAACAACCTTAGTAGCCATTGCATTACCCCAGACAACAAACCTTATATTTCCAATCCGTTTTATGTTTTCGCGTTTTTACATTCCGTTAGGAATGTATCGCTCGGTAGAAAATGAATCCTCCATCGAATCTTCGCATTCCGTTAGGAATGCAACCCTGTGACTTGCCCAATGGTGGCATTCCTACGGAATGCTATTTTGTGTGGGAACATCATTTTCTACCGAGCGATGCAAACCTACGGCTTGCAAAATAATGCTTAAAATCACTAAAATCATTCCCTACAAAATCCGAAATAACCAGAAAAACTAATCTGTCAAATCTGTCAAATCTGTTGACAAAAACAACTTTATTTTTTGCCTTCGTCGCCTGCTGCCATTTCGCGAAAATAGTTTTCGATTATATCCCGATAGTGTGCCGGAAATTCGCGTTCGATTTTTGAGAGTGCGGCTTCACGCTCTTTTGGCGGAAGACCGCCCCAATTTCCCTCCGCATTAAACTCCTTGCGATCAACGTTACCGGGAGCTTTGCCTCTCAGAACTTCAGAATCTTCAGCGTGGTTGTCGGAGGTTATGTCGCCTTCGCCTTTTCCGTCGCCCTTACATGATTTTTTTGCCTGCTTCTCAACCTCCTCAATCAATTTTTCAAGCGATTCCAAAACATCTTTTTCAGCCTTTTGTGTATCTTCATCCGTATCACCTTTGCCCAATTTTCTGCGGGCGTTGTCCATTTTTTTGGAGATTTGTTGCGGGTTCTTTGGATCAGCTTCCTTCTTCATGTCAAATTCGATCAACTTCGCCAACTCAACATATCGGCGCGGAACGGTCGAATCATTTTTGGCTACGATGTTGAAGGCGTTGATTGCCGACTGTCCCTCTTTGTTCATGCTCAAAGAACTGTAAATGATTGCCCGATTGATGAGCAATTCAGCCGGATTAACACAATCTTCCGGTCTCAACTCTTCGAGAATTTTGATTGCTTCGTCGTAGAATCGTCCTTGCACTAACTTAATTGCAAGATAAAACTTCAACGAATTATGCAGATATTGCGACGATGA
The DNA here is from genome assembly GCA_031274045.1 of Planctomycetaceae bacterium. GTDB lineage: Bacteria > Planctomycetota > Planctomycetia > Pirellulales > Thermoguttaceae > WRKP01. The sequence goes on from JAISQS010000679.1 coordinate 1,830, forward strand.
TGATTTTCCAAGATGAATTTGCAACGGAATTTGCGGGGTAACTAATTTTTGCCCATAAGGTAACTCTTGCCACGCAAGGTCATCACACCTCTTCAAATAATCCGCGATATGATTATTTGCCCGCCGCATCGACTCAATCGTTCGCTCAAGCAACTCTTCACCCGAAATATTCTGCTCGCCCAATTCCGCCTCATCAATATCAACAACAATATCCGTATCAAATTCATCTTTTATTGGCGCGTTTTGTTCGTTGCCGGTGCTATCTTGTGTTGGATTTTGCAAGTTGAGCGGATTCGATCCCCAAAGGGATAAAATATCACGCCGAACATTCTCATCAACAGCATCAGCCGAACTCAACCAACTCTCCAACTCTCGCCTAATCTCTTTCGGTTTAGGAACACGCCAACCGCCAACTTCACCATTAGCGTGATCATTTTCAGACGGCAAATTATTCTTCGGCTCGCCTTTCTTGTCATCAACCTTTTGTACTTCTTCTTTAGTGCTGTTACTTTTTGGTTCATCAATTTTCGGTTCATCAATTTTAGATTCTTTTTCGGCGGCATTATTTTTGTCGTTATTTTTGTCGTTATTGTCTGTTGTGTTTTGGAGGGTATTTTGGGAGTCGTTGTTTGCGTGTTGACTTGTCGGCTCGTCGGAGTAGCAATAAACCGAAGCCGCAAAAATCAAAATTAAACTTGTAACTACACATAATCCGCCGCGAATTTCGTTGGCACTAGGGCGTAAATATTGCCAATATAAATTGGACAACGCCATAGGTAAACCGGCGAACGATAGAGAAATTTTCAAGTACAAGCAGTTTAAAATTCTTATTTGTCGCATTTGACTGTTTTTTGTTTTTTCGGCAATAAAATCCTCACAATTTTATCAAAACCGAAATGGTTTCTGTATCAGTTATTATGAAGGCAACCTTTTTTTGTACTTGAGTTCCGCTCACATTTACGGCTCTGTTGAGTCCGGTTTGAACCGGCAACATTGCCGCTCAAATGTCAAGAAAATCCATAATACATTCACGTATATTACGGACAACTTGTCTGTCAATTGAGCAAAATCTCAATACATCATGTCATCAAATTTACAATTTCGATGATCATCGTCTCCGGCATAAGGATATACGAACGGTTCCTTCGCCTCCGGCAAATCCGGCAGCTCGCGTAAAATTGTTCCGTGCGATTCTCGATTAAATTCTTTTGAGTTATCGTAAGGTACACGACAACCAAAACAAAACAAGCCGGCAATCGGTAACACAACTAAAATACGTATCGGCAATAAACGCATTGGCATATTTTAATAAATCTTGTTCTAAATCAACTTGAACGGACAACCTCAACAACAATAATCCACAAAATCCGCCCAACCCATAGTGCCTGTTCCAAAGAACATCATGTAAATTATTCCGTCAAATGAAACAGCACACACAAGCACAACAAAACCTACAATAATGTCAGCATGAAACGACAATTCGATAAGCCCAAATCAGACTCAATCAAATAGAATCGTCACACCAACAACACACAAGGCGTAGGAGTATAACAGCAAGACAAAATAAAACAATTAACCCAATAATCTTTTTAAATTGCTTGTGCCGGAGATTTCGTTTTCGCTCACTGATTTACCGGCGAAGACAAACTTTCATATTTTCGCGTCAACAAAATCCACCCGATACGTTGTAAGTACAACAATCCACCAAACCGCACAATAACACCTGCAATTTTTGTACCAACAATTATACACTACACATCACAAAATTCGTTTGTTGCCGCAAAAAAATTTGAGGTAATATACTTTTGGCGGTCATAAATGTATGTTTTTACCGAAGTCTTGAGGCATTAGGCATGGAGGCGTTAGGTTCGTTGCCTAATGCCTTCCAGCCTTCTTCCCGCCTATAACGCATCACCTCGTCTAACGTCATTTTCATGACCGCCGAAAGTATAGTTTTGCAAACCGTAGGTTTGCATCGCTCGGTAGAAAATGATGTTCCCACACACCAGCATTCCGTAGGAATGCCGCCATTGGGCAAGTCACAGGGTCGCATTCCTACGGAATGCGAAGACTCGGTTGGGACATCATTTTCTACCGAGCGATACATTCCTAACGGAATGTAATAACGCGAAAACATAAAACGGATTGGAAATAATTAGGGTAATAAGGTTGTTGTGTTAGGAAAAATAAGGTTATAAATAAGATTGATAAGAGGCGGATATTTCGTTGATATATTACAAAAAATAATTCGCTATTCAATTTCGGATTTATCTAAAATTGAGTTATTGATGAGGTCTTGTGCGTCTGATTTTTTGTCGCAACCTGTCATGATTTGGACAAAAGTTTTTTCGCTTATTGTATCCCGCAAAGGACGGACATGACCGTCACAAAAAGTCACAACAACCACACTCGGATGATGCGAAGAAGGACGCGCACTCTGATACCAATCTTCTCCAAAC
>JAISQS010000036.1 GCA_031274045.1 Planctomycetaceae bacterium
AACCGAACACGCAAGTACAACGATACATGGTATCAACGTAAAAATAAATGATAGTCCAGAAAAGATGTGTGGTATAACAAGGCGGGACGCCCGCGTTCCAGTCCGCGCCGCTTCGCGGCAATAGTCGACATATGCCGACGGGTGACGATGCCGCGTGATAGCAGAGCTTTTTAGCAAAAATTCCAAATCATCCGTGATGAGAGAATTTTGTATGAGCTGTTTATTTTTTTGCGTTCCGATTCAGTAAGCATCACAAGATAATTTTGAAATAAAACGATCCTCTCACAAAAAAATTTTCGACAAATCAACAAATAAAATAATTTTGAAATACGTTTTGCAATGCGTTTTGAAATTTTATTTGATAGTTATTGAAACGGTTTTGATGCTTGTTTTTTAAGTGTATTTCACGAATTATGTTTTTTTGATACGAAGTCGGCAATGATAAAAAAACTTTTTGAAAAGAGGAGAATCTGCCCCCTTGACACATTTCCCTCTGATGGTAAATTTACGCCCTTTCCAGTCGCGACCTAGTTGAGACTTTTTTTATTCACGCAGATTGAGAGCGGGATAGCGAGTGTTTTGCGGAGAAATTTGCGGGGGCGATGGAGGCGGATTGCGTGTTGAGTTCGTATTGGTTCGCGGGAGTTTTCGGCAATTTTTTTGGCAAATGTTTTTGAGAGAAGCCATCTTTTGAGTTGCACAGGCGGTTATGCGGGTGGTTTAATTTTCGGATCATGGCGAGTAAATTGGTAGTAGTTCTCCGACAACAGGTCAAAGGGAAAACTGTTGCGGTGATAGAGAGCGAAGCCTGCCGCCATGTAGGTTTCGGTGTATTGGCTTGAAAGTATAAATCAGTTTTAGTTTGGGAGAATGACTAGTGAGTGTGCTTGGGCATGAAACAATAAGAATCAGGATGGAAGCATTTGACAACGCAGTGCTTGATCAAAGTGCCGGTGATATCGTTGATACGGCAAAACGTACAGGTTCATTGGTTCGGGGTCCTATCCCTTTGCCAACCCGAATCGAGCGTTACACCGTTCTCTCCAGTCCGCATGTTGATAAAAAAGCCAGACAACAATATGAAATCAGAACTCATAAACGAGTCATCGACATCGTACAAGCAACAGCGAAAACAATCGACGCACTAAATAAACTAACGTTGCCAGCCGGAGTGGATATAAAAATTAAAACGACGGGAAAGAAATAATAGAATACATAAAACCAATTTGCAAAAACGGCAAAAAGCATTGGCGACACAACAATCAGAGAAAAACGAAGACCTGCAAAGTAGAAGTGTAACGAGAATAATCGGGAATGTATCAAAAACGAGACAACCCGGAGACAGTGTACACAGTCTGCATCAGTTTTCAAAAATCCCAAAAGCTGATACGCCTCTGACTGCGGTGAAAGGATACGCGACGTATTGCGAGTTTCGTTGATATTAAAGCAATAGGCGACAAGTTCAAATCAAATGTTGCCGTAAATGATCACACAAAAAGAGACGAAATAATCAATGTGAGCAGTCAAAAATATTGTGAATAAGCAGTATTTTTTCTGTACGGAGAATTGAAAATATTTTATTCCGCGTGCGTATATTGGTTCGCGCTTTTTCGACTTTGATTTATTTCGGGACGCTTTTAACATTACAGATTGTTCTCAATCGGGACAGCAAACCTTATAGGGAATTTTCGCAACAATAAATTTAGTCAAATGTCAATCGGACTTTTAGGAAAAAAAATTGGGTGTACTCAATTGTACACGGAGACGGGTGAGGTTGTTCCGGTAACTGTTGTCCAAGCCGGACCGTGCCACGTTTTGCAACTTCGAAAGAATGATCTGGACGGTTACGAAGCAGTACAAATTGGTTACGGCGACAAGTCCCGAACGCGGGCATCGAAAAGCGAACGCGGTCATGTTGCACAAATCGAGAGCAAACGCCGCAAGCAACGAATCACTAACGGCGTGAAGATAGCACCAAAAGCAGATTGCGAACCGAAAAAATTCATTCGCGAATTCCGCATCCCGACCGAAGGATATTCCGTAGGTCAGGCACTTGCTGTCGATATATTCGACAATGTTTTATCGGTAGACGTTACAGCGATAAGCAAAGGTTCCGGTTACACCGGTGTAATGAAACGGCATAATTTTGGCGGACAAAGAGCCTCGCATGGTGTGAAAAAGTGCCATCGACATTTGGGGAGTAGCGGTTGTAGTGCCTTCCCAAGCCGCACCCAAAAAGGTAAAAAAATGCCGGGTCACTACGGAACAGATAGAGTCACCGTGAGAAATCAGAAGGTGGTACTTGTTGATAAAGAGAATAACTTGCTCGTGATCCGCGGCGCAATTCCGGGTCCAAAAGGCGGCTACGTAACAATTAAACCAACAAACATACAACCAGCCCCCAAAGCAAATCATTGGAAAATCGCCAAAAAAGAACAAACCCCACAACAGACAACAGCCGAATAAACACGTTTTTTTGATGTCAAAATTGAACGGTAACGGTGTTGATGATCGTTTGAGAGTTTTTGTACAAAAATATTGAATAAAATTGTGTCGAAGAGATGATATTGATTCGACTAATAATATTTTGCCGGCGAATGAGTCAAAGTTAATTCAGTTTGACATCGCATCGTAGGCGGGATAATTTTGGTGAACGGTTTGATGTGCCGTTTGCCCAATGTACACGCGACAAATTTTAGGTTCGTTGATTAATGCTAAATTTGAGGTTGTTGCGTTTTGTGGTTGATGGTTTTTAGAAGTGTTTTTTATTTAAGTAATATTTTAAGATAAGTTTTTTGATTCAGGTGTGCCATGCCTAGCGTCGAATTGACCGTTTATAACAAATTAGGAAACGAGGTTGAAAAGTTGTCAGTTGATATTGACGCGATAGCGTCACGTATAAGCAACCAGCTTTTGCATGACGCTATCGTTATGTACCAATCCAATTTGCGTCAAGGTTCAGCGAAAACAAAGACTCGTGCCGAAGTTGCGGGACATAAGAAAAAGATGTACAAACAAAAAGGTACAGGTAACGCTCGCGCGGGTCATCGTAGAAGCGGAGTGCGTCGCGGCGGAGGTCATATTTTTGCAAAAAGTCCGCGCGACTGGTCGTACAGATTGCCAAGAAAAGCATTGCAAACAGCTACACGCATGGCTATCGCGTCCAAAATTAACAGCTCGCAAATTACGCTTATTGACATCTTGACAATTGATTCGCCAAAAACAAAAGAAGTCGCCGCCATTCTAAAATCTCTCAAAATCAATGAAACAGTCCTAGTCGCCATCGAAGAACATAACACAAATCTACACAGAAGTTTTAGAAACATAAACGGAGTAAGAATTCTTCCCGTCTCCGATCTCAACGCATACGAAATTCTACGTCCAAAACGTCTCCTCATAACAAAAGCCGCACTCACAAAATTCATCAATACGAAGGATGCGGCAAATCAAAAAACTGAGGAACCTGAGTCATAAACATAATATTAAAAGAATATCTTGACGTGGAATACATGTTGGATGTAGGTTGAGAGTGCGGATTGAAATAGAGAATAGAGGAATAAAAGTTGATTGATATTGATTGATAGTAGCAGAATTGAATAACGAAATATTTGACATGAAAAATTGTCTACGTATTTAACATAATCAAAATAATATTACAGCAGACCTTTGATAAAATAATCAGGCATCTGCAATAACAGCAGTATTTGAAATAAACGGAGGCGAATAATGCCAAAAGGGAAAGACATTACAAAAGTAAACCTGCAACTTGAGCCGTATCAGGTTATTATTAGACCTGTTGTTACAGAGAAGGGCTTTGAACTTGCCGAACATCAGAACATTTATTCGTTTGAAGTAAATATGTTCGCCAATAAAGCACAAATAAAAAGTGCTGTCGAGTTTCTGTTTGAAGTCAGAGTCGTCGCTGTGAAGACGCAAGTGCGCAGAGGCAAAGAAAGGCGAGTTAGACATAAAATTGGTAAAACAAAGACTCGCAAAAGAGCATTGGTAAAGTTGCACGAAGAGGATAGAATCAATTACTACTAATTACTTGCAAGTTGATAACACAAAGTTAAAAGCAGATTGGTTGTGTGTACAGGTGCTGTGAATTTCGTTGACGCAAGAGCTACAGTGATGACTGCCGACATGAATTGAAGCAATCGCAGATAAACCGGTGATTGTGAGCGAAGTTTTCAGTACGGGCAATTTAAAAATTAAAATCTGCTGAATAACACGAACAGATAAAATTTGGTGATCAAATGGGTATAAAGAAACATAAACCAAATAATGCCGGTCGCCGTAACATGAGTGTAAGCGATTTTGCTGAACTCACAAAAGATGCGTTGCCGGAAAAGAGGTTGTTGCGTCCTAAACGGCGGACGAACGGTCGAAATAATCAAGGCATCATAACGGTTCGGCATCGCGGCGGCGGACATAAAAGGCAATACAGATTAGTCGATTTTCGCCGTAATAAAGACGGAGTTGATGCGGTGGTTGCTTCGGTTCAATACGATCCGAATCGTAGTGCGAGGCTTGCGCTTTTGAATTATGTTGATGGCGAGAAGCGGTATATTATTGCACCGGAAGGGTTGACTGTCGGCGCGAGGATAATGAGCGGACGAGGTGCTCCGCCGAATCTCGGCAACTGCCTCTTGCTGTCAGAAATTCCTTTGGGTGCGGAAGTACACAATATTGAGTTGCAACCGAATCGCGGCGGAGTGCTTTGTAGATCGGCTGGTTCAAAGGCGACGTTGGTTGCTCGTGATGCCGATGCGGGTTGGGCGCAGTTGAATATGCCAAGTGGTGAGATTCGACGAGTGCCTATAAATTGCAGAGCTGTTATAGGAGTGGTTGGTAATATTGACCACATGAATATTGAGATTGGCAAAGCCGGCAGGAGTCGTTGGTTGGGTCGCCGACCACATGTTAGAGGTACGGCGATGAATCCGATTGACCACCCGCACGGCGGCGGTGAAGGACGCACAAAAGGCGGTCGTCATCCGGTCACCCCAACAGGTAAGCCGACAAAAGGAACCTCAACAAGAAAGAAAAGAAAACCAACAAACAAAGCAATCATACGCAGACGAAAAAGCAGACGTTATGGCGTGTTGAAATTGTCTTAGCAAGTGCGGAATTGTTTTTTGATTTTTAATTTTTGATTTGTTTTTCGCTTATAAATTTGGTGTCAACGTAAATAGTCAGCAATCGTATTTTTTAAGCACTAAATTGCAATATCGAGTATCAGTTTTTGTTTGCAGCTTTAATTTTGAATCCGTTTTTAGGCGTTTTGCCTGAGTGAATTCAGTGAGTTGTGAATTACTAATAAACATGTAAGTTATTTATTTTCATTCGTGTTCAATCCCCGCGAATAAGTGTTTTTTTGGGATTTATTGACTATGAGCAGATCTGTAAAAAAAGGACCATTTGTCAATGTTAAACTTCTCGCCAAAGTTGAGAAGCTAGATAACGCTGTCAAGAAGGAACCCATAAAGACATGGGCAAGGGCTTGTACGATTGTTCCTGAATTTGTGGGACATACTTTCCTTGTGCATAACGGCAAGGCGTTCGTCAAAGTATTCGTTACGGAAGAGATGGTTGGTCATAAGTTAGGTGAGTTCTCAATTACACGAATATTCAGAGGACACGGCGGCAAAGGCGGCAAGAAGTAAGTGAATAACAAGAGACAGAACAAAGAGACATAAACGAGAGCTGTTTAACTTTTGGTTGGTCTGGTTTTGACTAGCCGGTTTCGGATTTGTTAGTCTCGAATGTTTTGGCGAATATGTTGAGATGTTTTTTGAAGGGGATCGTTTTTAGTATCGTGTTGAGATCAGTTTTTTTGTTTTAATGATTTCTTCGTGAGTGATTTGTACGCGGCGTAGTATGGATTTCATTGACGTAATGCCAAAGTGTGAGAGCCGCTTTTATTGTGTGAGTTGGCGGGTGAGTGCGAATATCAAGAGTGATCAATTTAGCCGTTTTGTCATTCATAATATCCCGCAACGTATGCGAAATTTGAGCGCGTGTAGTTTAAAATTTTTTTACAAAAAAGTATTGCGATGAGTAATAAAAAGTCAAAGCGTGATGCGGAAATACGACAAGAGACATTTGAAGCGAGTCACCGATACGCGAAAATGAGTGCGCAAAAGATTCGTCCTTATGCTGATCTTGTTCGCGGCAAGTACGCAGATGAGGCGCAGGAAATACTTTCGTGTTATCCTAGCCGAGGTGCAAAACTTGTCAAAAAAGTTATCGAGAGTGCAGTGAAAAACGCACAAGATAGAAGAGCTTCAAAGAAAATGAGTGAATTGGAAGTTTCCGAGATTAGGATTGACGGTGGTCCGATGAGTAAAAGGTTTCGCCCGAAATCGCGCGGTTCTTCCAGCGTCTACTTCAAAAGAACATCGCACATCACGGTTGTTGTAAGTTGAGATTTATTGATTGGCGGAATGTTTTTTTGTTGGCGAACTGCGGCTTGTATTCTTGTAAATCGGTTCTGGTGCGAATCAGGGTTGGTTGCAAATCGGAGGGATTGGTTATGGTATAGGTGAGAGTTTGCTGACGTGATGTTATAGCGGGACACTGTTGTGAGTTTTATTCGTGTGAGTGATGAGCGTGACGAATCTCGTAGTGCGAATAAAAATCAGGTGTGGGTAAGTTAAAGGCAGTATGGCTTGTTTTGCCGCTGTTTTTTGAGGGGTGTGAGAGGCAGAAAGTAAAATTTGTCTGTTAAACTAAAAAACAACATGAAAATTTAGATTAGAAAACCATAGAATAACATGGGTCAAAAAGTAAATCCGGTTGCGTTTCGTACTGGCATAATGGAAGAGTGGAAAAGCCGTTGGTATGCTTCCAAGAAAGATTTTGCGGAGCTTCTTGTTGAGGACAAGAAGATACGTGATTTCATTAAGAAGCGTAAAGATGTTGCTGACAAACCGCTCTATCCGGCAATAGCCAAGATAGAAATAGAACGGACGCGAGATGAAGTTCGTGTCATTCTTTTTTCGGCTAAGCCCGGCGTAATGATCGGACAACGAGGGAGAAAAGTTGAGGAGCTTCAGGATGATTTACAACGAATAACCGGACGTCGGGTTAATCTCAAAATTGAAGAGGTGCCGCGTCCTGATATTGTTGCTCAACTTGTTGCCGAAGACATAGGTGAACAATTGGTAAAACGGGTCGGTTTCCGCAGAACAATGAAGCGGGCAATGGAGCAGGCGATGGAATCCGGCGCGAAGGGTATAAAGATTCAGCTTTCCGGTAGGTTGGGCGGTGCGGAAATGGCGAGATGCGAAAAACAGATCGCCGGTTCAATCCCGCTCTCAACATTAAGGGCAAAAATTGATTACGGCTTTCACGAAGCCAAGATCGCACAAGGTCATATTGGAATTCAAGTCTGGATAAATCAAGGGGAATATAGCGAGGACAATAACAATGGCGCGAATGCCGAAACGAGTAAAACATCGAAAAATCCAAAGAGGTCGTATAAAAGGTGAAGCGACCAGAGGGAACGATGTGGTTTTTGGAGATTTTGGACTTCAAACGGTTGAAGGCGGATGGATTAGTGCTGCTACTATTGAAGCAGGACGTATCGCTGCACAACAGTACCTCAGAACTGAAGGGCGGTTGTACATTCGCATTTTTCCAGATAAATCCATCACGTCAATCCCATTGGAAACACGTATGGGCAAAGGTAAAGGCGAACCTGAATATTGGGCTGCCGTAGTAAAACCCGGAACCGTTATGTACGAAGTTTCCGGTGTTCCCGAAGAAACCGCTAAACTATGTTTCAACAGACTCGCTCACAAAATGCCCGTAAAGTGCAGATTCATCAAAAGAAAAATTATGTAGCTTGTATACGGTTGCGTGATGTCGTATTTGATAATGACCCGTAATCATAGAAAAAGTTGCTGATTGTTCTTGCCGATGACAACAGTTGCCCGTCAAAAGTTGCCCGTAAAAGTTGCCCGTCAAAAAACGAAACCGTCGTTAGCAAAAAATAATTATCATGCGTAGCACGCGAAAAATTCGCTGACGCTGTTATTGACACCGCAGTCAAATCGGTCTTTCCGTAGGTGAGTTTGGATGGGTAGGGGAGTGATAGAATCCGCGATGCGGGCAGTTTTGAGTTTGCCCGCGATATTCACAATCCGCGAATTTAGCCGCTGACAATTTTCAGTTTTATACGGCAACTTTTAACGGCAATTTTGTAAGATTGTGTCAGCAGCAAAATATCAGATAATTCAGACAATAAGGAACAGTAAAAATGAATATAACAAAAATGGTCGAGCTGAGGACAATGACAGACGAACAGCTTGGAGTAGTGTTGAAAGATGCGCGTGATTCATTGTTTAGACTTTGTTTGCAGGCGCGCATGGAGCGTCTTGATTCGCCGAGTGAATTGAAAAAGAATAAGAAGTTGATCGCTCGGATATTGACAATCAAGTCTTTGCGGAAACACGAAGAATTGCAGGCATCAAAAGAGGCTGGCGCGAAGAATTAGTGAACCGGTATCGCGAGTGATTCGCGGCTGTGTTCAGTTTTTGGCGGTCGGCTTTATTTTGGTTTTAGTGAATAAAGTTTAATTGCATTGTGATTGTGGGGCGAAGCCTGCTTGTTGTGTCGGCTTCGATATGTTTTTTTTTTCAGCGAGCAAGAAAAAAAGTGAGATAGATGAGGTTGAGATTAAATGCCTAAAAGAGTTGTAGTTGGTGTCGTGAAGAGCGACAAGATGCAGAAGACCCGGCGCGTTGAAGTGTCACGGCTTGTCAAATATCCGAAATACGGAAAGTACGTTAAACGCCGAACGGTATGTTATGTACATGACGAGGAAAACACGTCAGCGGTTGGTGATACTGTTGAGATTAGGGAGAGTCGTCCGTTGTCGCGTCTTAAACGTTGGGAATTGGTTCGTATAGTTACGAAGGGGAACATAATTGATGTTGCGGCTTTGCGGGCAGTCGCAAAGGCAACACAAGCAGCGGAATCACAAGCAACAGCACCAGCGGCGCAAACTGCACCGGCGGAAAAATAACATAGTCACACGGTAAAAGTTTGTAGTACCGTGATCGTTTTGTACAAGATATTTTTTGTGTTGACGCGGCGAGGCGGTTGCTTTTTTGTTTTCCAACGTAAGATCGATTGCAGTGTTGTTGTCGTTTTGTGATTTGTGGATTTGGTTTATTGTTATGCCGTCGGTTTTTCCGTTTTGGCGTGAAAAATGTGCGTATCGCATTGTGAATTTCATTGACGTTGAATGTCAAGCGGGCTTTGTGTTGGCGGGCTTGTGAAATTGACGAATTTTTGAGTGTGACCGGATATACGCAACGTACTATGAATTTCGCTGGTGCAGAAGCGTGAAAGTTACCAAAATAAATTGAATGCCGCGCAGATTTGTTAGCGGACGAGAGTGAAATTTTAAGTACAAGCAGTTTAAAAACGTTTTAACTAAAAATTGGGGTGGGTTGAGTTATGATCCAGATGCAGACCAGGTTGGATGTTGCTGATAACACGGGTGCGAAAGAGTTGATGTGTATAAAGGTTCTTGGCGGAACTCATCGGCGATTTGCAGGTCTTGGAGACATTATTGTTTGCTCAGTTAAGTCAGTTATACCGGGTAGCAACATCAAAAAAGGAGCGGTTGTCAAAGCCGTTATCGTCAGGACAAAAAAAGCTGCGAGACGCGAGGATGGCAGTTATGTTCGGTTTGATTCCAACGCGGCTGTTTTGATCGATAACAATAAAAACCCTATCGGCACTCGTGTTTTCGGCGCAGTTGCCCGCGAATTGCGAGATAAAGACCGCAAGAAAAAAGGTAAAGGCAAAGCACGCGGCGAAGAAGGTTTTGTCAAAATCATCAGTCTGGCAAGCGAAGTAGTTTAGCGTTGAGAAAAACTGAGAAGAGTATACTGTACAAAAAATTGTGTTGTCGGTTATGGTCGTTCAATTTTCGTACAGAAAATTATCGTATACGCAACGCATAATAAATTTCGTTGACACAAAAGCGTAAAAGCGGCAAGTGTAATTTATATCACCGTAGGTAAGCCCGCGAACATAGACGAAATTTAAAGTGTAAGCAGTTTAATAAGGGATAGAGTTTATTTGTTGTAGACATTTGTAGGTGTAAGTCATGCGTATCAATAAAAATGATGTGGTTGTTGTTCTTTGCGGTCGTAGTCGCGGTAAAAGAACGAAAGTAATCAGTGTAAATCGTAAAACCGGAAAAGTTACGCTTGAGGGTGTGAATGTTGTCAAAAGACATGTGCGTAAAAGCAAGCACAACCCGCGCGGAGGACGTTTGTCGATTGAAAAGCCGATTTCCGGCTCAAACGTACAAATCATCTGCCCGAAATGCGATAGACCAACACGAGTCGGTGTGCGTTTCGACGAAGCAGGCACAAAATTCCGCGTCTGCAAGAAATGTAACGCAGACATAAGCAGAATATCACCGCAAAAAACCATAAAAGCAAAAACGACTGCCGCACCAAAAAGTACCAATTGATAACGAAAAAGTTTTTTTGAAATAAAATTTATAATCGTAAAAAAATAAATTTCACACAATCAGTAAAATTCCGTCTACCATGAGACGAGTTTAGTTGCGTATTTACCGCAACGGGAGAATTTGAATGTCATTACCACGATTACAAGAAAAATATAACAACGAAATCCTAGCCAGCCTCAAAGCGAAACTTAAGCGGGACAATGTCATGTCTTTGCCTAAACTTGAGAAGATTGTTGTGAACATGGGTGTCGGCGGCAGCATCACCGAGAAGAAGTATATGGAGGAAGCTGTTGATGTGCTTACTCAAGTCACAGGTCAGAAGCCCGTAGTCACGAAAGCAAGAAAATCAATCGCTAACTTCAAACTTCGCGAAGGTATGAATATTGGCTGCATGGTTACGCTTCGCGGCAGCAGAATGTACGAATTTCTTGACAGGTTGATATCAATAGTTTTGCCTCGTGTACGCGACTTTCAAGGACTTAATCCAAAAAGTTTTGATGGTCGCGGCAACTACAATCTTGGCTTAACCGAATTTTTGGTTTTTCCTGAATTGAATCCTGATAAATATTCAACAAGTCAAGGTATGAATATCACGTTTGTAACACGCGGTACAAGTGATGACGAATCGCGCGAAATGTTGCGTGAATACGGAATGCCGTTCAGAGCGGATGCCCCGCCAAAACGGAAAAAAGTTTAGCCGGAAGTTTCGCCCGATGAAGACGGCGTAGACATATTTTGAACGGCAGTAGCATTGAACGGCAATAAAAAGAATCCGGTATGTTGGGTAGTGCTTTTTGATCGTGGGTATCGGTGGGTGTATTGAAACGAACCTGCGGATGTATGATTCGGTAGTTTGGCGAGAAGTGTGGGTGGTCTTTTGCTGAAAATGCTGATTTAGATGCGAAGATGATTTTTTAATTGGATTGTTTGAATTGTACCTGTAATTTTGTTTATCAGATTAACATGGCAAGCGTAGCAAAAATTAACAAGGCGAATCGGAAACCGAAGTTTTCAAGTCGTAAAGAGAATAGATGTCAACTTTGCGGAAGACCTCGCGCGGTGTATCGAAAGTTCGGTATTTGCCGGATTTGTTTCCGTAACCTCGCCAATCAAGGCTTGATACCGGGCGTGAAAAAATCGAGTTGGTAAGTTTAATTGCTCGCGTTTTGACAACTTACCTTTACGATTTCCACGTCGTTCGTGAATGTATCGGCAAAAAGACTTGTTCACACAAAGTTGAAGATGGTGATGCTAGTACGATGAAGTTTATTGTACGTCTCATGTCGGAAGTCGTTGTTGTATAATTTCGCGGTCGTCATTTGTGCAACGTAAATGTTCGGTTTTGTCGAATCGTTGTCAACTTTCCGAATTAGATACTTTGACTTGAAATTGTAGTCCTGATGTTTAGACCGTTTCCAATTCCGCCCTTGAATTTTGGAATTGCAAATTTACAAAAACTGCTGACACCGTGTATAAAGTAAAAACTTACCGTGTAAAACTTGATGGCGTAACTCAAATATGTAATTTGACTAGAAATAAAAAAATATGTTAACAGATCCGATTGCTGACTTGCTGACTCGTATTCGTAATGCGGTCAGAATAGAAAAAGTTTTTGTTGATATCCCTGTTTCGAATGAGAAAAAAGGGGTTGTCGATGTTCTTAAACGTGAAGGTTACGTTTGGGATTGGGAGGTTGTTGATGCAAAGCCGGTTCAAGTGATAAGAGTCCATTTGAAGTACGGACCGAATGCCGAAAAAGTTCTCAGCAAAGTTAAACGAATCAGCAAGCCCGGATGTCGGGTTTACGTTCAAACTGCGGAACTTAAACCAGTGCTAAACGGTCTCGGCATAAACATACTCAACACAAATCGCGGTATTTTGAGTGACCGTGAGGCAAAATTAAAAAACGTTGGCGGCGAAGTTATTTGCCAAGTGTGGTGATTATCGCTTTTGATAAACAGCGGACGAGAGCGAAATATCAAGTGCAGACAGTTTGAATAACTTATTTGAATAACTTATAGAGCGAAGATTGCGGTAGCGATTCAAGAAAAAATATTGATAGCAGATAACAAGTAGAAATAAAAATTAACACATAACGCACAAGACGCGATGATGAGACATGTAGTTGTTAGTCTGATTCGTGTCTGTTCCGGTGATATTTGCCGGTGAAATTAGGAGTTGTTCCACATGTCGAGAATTGGAAAAAAACCTATAGTTGTTCCCAAAGGTGTGAAGGTAACTTTGGCGGGTCAGTTGTTGACTGTCGAAGGTTCGCTTGGGAAGTTGCAACAAGATTTTAGCCCGAATGTTATTGTAAAATTTGACAGTGCGGCAGGTGTTATCACTGTTGAGAGGGCAAACGATACGCGGTTGGCTGCTGCAATGCACGGACTTTACAGAGCTTTATTTCAAAACATGGTTACCGGTGTAACGACTGGTTATGAGAAGAAGCTGGAAATTTTCGGCACAGGTTATTTGTTCGCGTTGTCGGGGAGTACGTTGCAAGTGCGGGCAGGTTTTGCACACGAAGTACACAAAAAAGTACCCGAAGGTTTAGCTGTAAAGTGCCTTGATCAAACTCACGTTAGTATTAAAGGCATAGACAAACAACTCGTCGGTCAATTTGCCGCAGAAGTCAGAAGCATCCGCAAAGCCGAACCGTATCTTGGCAAAGGCATCAAATACGAAGGCGAAGTCATTAGACGCAAAGAGTCCAAAGCTGCCGCTAAAAAGTAAGTTTTAAACTACTTGCGTGAAATTGTATTTTTTTCAAATTTAGTATTAGTACATTTAAAGTGGTAATCAAGTGAAAAAGTTTAAGCAAATAAATAGACAGCGAAAAAATCGAGCGTTTCGTGTATCAAATGCTGTCAAACGAAATTCGACTCGTCCGCGTCTTTGTGTGTTTCGCAGTAACGCCAACGTTTACGCGCAGATAATTGACGACAATCAGGGCAAAACTCTCGCTTCCGCCAGCACTCGCGATAAGTCTGTCCGAACAGAAATAACGAATGGCGGAAATTGTGCGGCGGCGGAAAAGATAGGAGAATTGCTTGCAAAGAAGGCTCTTGAAGCCGGAATAAAGCAGGTCGCGTTTGACAGACATGGGTTCAAATATCACGGTCGCATAAAGGCATTAGCCGAAGCCGCAAGAAAGGTTGGACTCGACATCGGCGCAGCCGGTCAACAGAAAGACCCCGCAAAAGAAACCAAATCAAAAAAGGCAGACACCAGCGGTAAAAAACCAAAAGCATCCAAAGACGACAAAATCGCAGCAAAAGCAAACGCAGGAAAATCCGCAAGCAAAAAGAAATAATTGCACGCATAATTTTCGTGCAATTTGACTCTGTGATTTGTGTCTTCGTATGATCGTGTATTCCAAAAATTTAATTGGGATAATTACAGAGCGTTTATTGATGTAGTCAAGATTGGCTTAATCGTGAACGGACACGCATATTTTGATTAAAGAAAAGTAATAACCAAGAATCAGGTTAAATATATTTATGTCAAACGATACAGCGCAAATTGGATTGACTGATAAGGTCGTAAAAATTAAGCGGTGTGCCGCAGTTGTTAAGGGCGGTCGGCGTTTTAGTTTTGCGGCGTTGGTAGTTGTTGGTGATGGTAATGGGCGAGTTGCTTGGGGTTACGGCAAGGCGAACGAAGTTCCGCCTGCGGTTGAGAAAGCGGTCAAAGACGGTTCCCGTAAGCTGAAGACGGTGCAACTTGACGGCACAACAATACCGCATGAAGCAGTGGGACATTTTGGTGCGGCGCGGGTTGTGCTTGTTCCGGCTAGTCCGGGTACGGGAGTGATTGCGGGCGCGGCGATTCGTGCCGTTTGTGAAGCGTGCGGTATACATGATATTTTGACAAAAAGTTACGGTACGGCAAATCCGACCAATGTCGTCAAGGCAACAATTGACGCATTATTGAATCTGAAAACAAAGAATGAGGTCGAACGACTTCGAGGAGTTTCACTATAATGACTAGTATTAGCGAAATAAATCATCTGGCAAAAGCGTCCCGAAAACGCAGAAGAGTCGGGCGAGGTACAGGCTCCGGACGCGGCAAAACAAGCCAACGCGGACATAAAGGTCAAGGCTCGCGATCCGGTTCATCTGTCAGCCCAATTTTCGAAGGCGGACAAATGCCATTGGTTCGAAGAATCCCAAAAAGAGGATTCAACAACAAAGCATTCGCTGACAAAATCGCCGCCGTCAATGTCGGTGATTTGGAATCGAATTTTGAAAAAGACGAGGTAATTGATCCGCGTAAGTTGATCGAGAAAAAAATCATCGGAAAAAGATTTGACAAAATAAAAATTCTCGCCGGCGGTGAACTGTCAAAGTCCCTCCAAATAAGCGCACACGCCTTTTCAGAATCCGCAAAAAATAAAATCGAATCCGTCGGCGGAAAAATTATAATATTGCCGCCGAAGAAACCGGTAGTAAAAAATAAAATGGGTTCAGCCAAAAAAGCAAGACAACAAGCCGCCGAAAAAAAGTCCGCGAAATGATAGTTTGTGTTCGTTCGCAACATTCATTTTGTTGCGGTGATCCGTTTCAGCAACAAAGGCTTTTCAACTTTTTTTGCATTTGAGATTTGCCCTAAGGCGTGAGCTTATCTACGGCGAATCATTTTTTGATTCGCCGTTTTTGCGCAATTGTTATCAATGAATTTTGTGATGCGTTGCGTATAAGCCAAAGAAAATAAGTGGTGTGTGTAGTTTGTAGTTTTTTTGCTTATGAGATTGGAACTTTGAGATAAGTAGGTTGGTTGCAGTTTGGGAAAGTTGTGAAAGTGTGCCTTCGCGAAGTGCATAAGAGGATAAAATTTTATGTTTCAGAAAATCCGCATTATTTTATCGATAAAAGAATTGCGTCAGAAGATATTTATGACGCTTGCGCTGTTGGCGATCTATCGTATTGGGTGGTGGATTCCGCTTCCGATAGTTGATGTCGGCAAGATGCAAGCGATGTGGCGGCACAATGGTGGTGTTGCTGAGGTTATGTCACAAGTCGCGGTATTTACGGGTGCGCAATTTGAGTCACTAACAATCTTTGGGCTTGGCATTATGCCGTACATTTCGGCATCCATTATTTTCCAACTCATGGCAACCGTCTTTGACAAGTTGAAGGCGTTGCAAAAGGAAGGAGAAAGCGGGCGTAAGAAAATCAATGAATGGACACGTTACGCAACAATCGTGATTTGTCTCTTCCAAAGTTTTTTTTACGTGTTGGCACTCGGTAACACAAGCATGACGGGCGATCCCGGCGGCGTTTATAACGAGGCGTTACTTTATCCAGACAAGACACTTCCTTGGGCGTGGATATTTACGGCTGTTGTCGTCATGACTTCGGGTACAGCTTTTTTGATGTGGCTTGGTGAGCAGATCGACGAGTACGGAATCGGCAACGGCATAAGTCTCCTAATCATGGCTGGAATTATAGCGAACTTGCCGAGTGCATTGACAAAATTGGGCGGACGTGCGGTGCTTGGTTTTAGTTCGGGAACGCAGCAACTTGGAGTTGATAAATTGCTATTACTTTCCGTTCTGTTTGTGGCGGTTGTGGTCGGCGTAATTTACATAACCAAAGGTCAACGGCGAATACCGACTCAAAGCGCAAAACACGTTCGGGGCAGACAGACATTTGGCGGAGGCAGACAGTATTTACCGCTCAAAGTGAATCAGGCAGGTGTTATGCCGATTATTTTTGCGAGCAGCCTCCTCCTCTTCCCGCAAGCAATTTTGAGTTACCTCACGACGGGATCAAATGCTCCATACCTTGTCAAAATACTGGATAATATTTTTCAACGCCAAACATTTACGTACATTCTCATCTTTATAGCGTTGATTTACTTTTTCTGTTATTTTTGGACGGCGGTTACGTTTAATCCGAAAGACATAGCAGATAATTTGAAAAACTACGGCTCATTCATACAAGGTCATCGACCCGGCAGCGCAACAGCCGCGTACCTCGAAAAAGTGATGAAACATATTACTTATGTTGGGGCATCGTTTATCGCGTTGATTGCGGTTTTGCCGAATATCATTTCAACATTGCTCATCCCCGATAACTTTATGCTCGCGAATTTCTTTGGCGGTACGAGTCTGTTGATTGTTGTTAGTGTGATCATTGATTTAGTGGACAAGATAGACAGTCACTTGGTAATGAGAAATTATAAAGGTCTGTTGGAACGCGGCAAATAAACAGTTGCGAGATTGCTTGACATACGGGAATTACATCAAGTAACCTAAAGTTAATTGCACAAAAGACTAAGTGTCAATGCCGACACAGTTTTTGTCACAATGACAACAGCGAAGAAGAAGATGTAGTCAATGCCATCGTGTCTCTCTCGAGACACGTGGATTGGAACAAACAGAACAATGAGAATAATATTCATAGGACCGCCCGGCGCAGGCAAAGGAACGCAAGCAGAAAAGATTGTGGCTGGTTATAAGTTAGCGCATCTTTCGACTGGTGATATGTTGCGGGCTGCGGTTGCGGCGAAGACGGAGATTGGGTTGCTTGCCGACAAGTACATGTTGAGTGGTCAGTTTGTTCCTGATGATTTAATTATTGGAATAATTTCGGAGCGGTTGAGTTTGCCTGATTGTAGGGAAGGATTTCTGCTTGATGGTTTTCCGCGCACAATTCAACAGGCTTCGGCACTTGATGTGATGTTGCGGGAGAATGATTCGCGGCTTGATGTTGTGCTTGAGTTGAGGGTGCCGGATGCGGAACTTTCGCGAAGGTTGGTTGGACGCGGCAGGGCGGATGATAACCCTGATGTTGTCAAAAAGCGATTGTCGGTTTACGCGGAGCAGACAACTCCATTGCTCGAATACTACGGCAAACAAGGATTGCTCGAAACGATTGATGGACTTGGAGAAGTGAATGAGGTTTTTGAACGCGTGAAAATTATATTGGACAAGTTTATTTGAGCGGCAATATTTTTAATATTGGATTTGAGTAAAGTGAGGTATCGGTAGTGTTGGTATATAAGTCCGCAGAAGAGATGCGAAAAATGCGAAAGGCGGGATTGTACGTCTGGCACGCTCTTCAAATTGCCCGCTCCGTAGTCAAACCCGGTATTACAACAGAAGATATTGAAAGACCAATTGCACAATTTTACAAAGACAACAACGCGATCCCTTTGTTTAAGGGGGTTCCGGGAGTCGTTCCGTTTCCGGCGGTGAATTGTATAAGCGTGAACGAGGAGGTTGTTCACGGGATTCCGGGCAAAAGAAAATTAGTCGAAGGCGACATCGTTAGTGTTGATACCGGTTGCAAGGTAAACGGTTGGTGCGGTGATTCCGCAACAACTATCCCCGTCGGTAAAATTTCAAGTGCGAAGCAGCACTTGTTGAAAGTAACTGAACGAGCCTTGCACATTGCGATTGAGGAGATGGCAAATTTGGGGCGTTGGCAAGATATCTCAAAAAAGATGGAAGCTTACGCGAAAGAGAATCACGTGTCGGTTGTTGAGACTTTGGTTGGTCATGGGATTGGGCGAGAGATGCACGAACCGCCGCAAGTACCGAATTATTATTCGAAAGAGATGGTTCAGTGTGGAGAGGATTTCGAGGTCAAACCGGGGTTGGTTATCGCGGTCGAGCCAATGTTCAATTTAGGTACGAACCGCGTGAGAGTTTTGAGCGATCATTGGACAATTATAACTGTCGACCGCAAACCGAGCGCACATTTCGAACATACTTTAGCTGTGACGGAAAAGGGTATTTGGGTTTTGACAGGTGAGCCAAAAGACGACGCAGAGAGAATAGACATCACCTCTTACGTATAGCTCAAAAGACAGCATTTGCAAAAAATGCAGCATGAATACGTTTGGTTTTGTCGGATAAAGGTGGGGAGACTTGCCATTTGTCAAAGTTGCAATATAATTTGCCCCCTCTTCGCCCTAATCAAATTAAACGAGATCAAATCGACAAGTTTAAAGAGACAAAAACGCGAGATGGATTTGCGCAACAATAATTTTTAGCGTGCTGGTTTCAACTACAAAATGGTAAATGTAAATTAGAAAACGGAAAGGTGAATTATGAAAGTCAGAGCGAGTGTTCGACGTATTTGTGAGAATTGCAAGGTTGTTAAGCGTCGCGGTAGAGTGTACGTGATTTGTTTGAATCCGCGCCACAAGCAACGTCAAGGCTAAAACAGAATTTTCAGTACATACGAGATTGAGATTGATTACGTTTCCGGCATTACGCCAATATGTTTCCTTGTGCTGCGTCGGATGTGTTGTTTGCTTCTTTGGTATGTTGCAGGGTGATCGTTGGTGTTGGTTTTTGGTTGAGGGGGCTGTGTGTTTTGTGACAGGGTATTTTTTGTGAGAGATTAAAAAGAATTTTGGGAGAATAGGTTTATGCCGCGTCTTTTGGGAGTTGATATTCCGAATAATCGTCCGATAGTGATTTCCTTGACATATCTTTATGGAGTTGGTCCGGCTGTAGCTCGTGATTTGTGCCGTCAAGCTGGAGTTGACATGTCGCTTCGTGCGCGAGAGCTTGGTGAAAATGATCTTGCGAAGATAGCTTCGTTGCTTGATAACAATTATGTTGTTGAGGGGCAATTACGCCGTCAGGTCAACCAAAATATAGCACGTCTCAGAGAGATTGGATGCTATCGCGGAATGAGGCATAGAAAAGGTTTGCCGGTACGAGGTCAAAGAACACGGACAAATGCAAGAACACGCAAAGGTCCAAAGAAAACGGTTGCAGGAAAGAAGGGTGTCAAGGATTTGCGTTAATGCAGTTTACTTGCCGGATGACATGGTTACAGTTTCGGTCGGCAAGTTGGTTGCAACTTGTGACAATAACAACGGCGAATTTTGTGTAATTTAATATTGTCAATGTATAAAATTTTACGGAGTTAACGAGTCAAAATTAAATAATTCAAGGGTCAAAAAACGTGGCAAAAGCGGTTAAAAAGAAGAAGATAAAACGTAGCGTAACGACAGGTATCGTTCACGTTAAAGCGTCATTCAACAACACGACGGTAACAATAACAGATACCAAAGGTGATACCCTATGTTGGGCGACCGGCGGAACATGTAACTTCAAGGGAAGCCGTAAGAGTACGCCGTTTGCGGGTCAGATGGCAGCACAACAAGCGGCTGAAAAAGCGATGAAATTCGGCATGAAAGATGTCGATGTCAAAGTGAACGGTCCCGGAAGCGGACGCGAAAGTGCCATCACCGCTCTGCATCAAGCCGGACTGAATGTCAAAACAATTGAAGACGTTACGCCGCTCCCCCACAACGGTTGCCGTCCTAAGAAGAGACGTAGAGTGTAAGTCGGCAATACGGTTGATTTGACGGTGTTTGTGTTTTGGCGATTGTGTTTGATTGTGATGTTTTTTGTGATTTAGCGAGGCATTTTTAGCGGCAGTGAGTTTTGTTGTTTTGTTTTGATTCGGCGGCGTTTGAGTTATGTTTTTTTGGGGTGGATAATTTTTTAGGGTTTGGGATGACGGATTAAATAAGTTTTTTATTGACAGATGTGGAAGGGCGGTTTTTTCAAATTGACCATATCTGTTGTGAATTTGTCAAGTTTTTTTGTTTCGATATTTTTAGAGAGAATAACAAATTTATGGCTCGCAATACAGAAGCAGTTTGCCGGAAATGTCGGCGGGAAGGTGTAAAACTCTCACTCAAAGGGAGTCGCTGCGGAACCGACAAATGTGCGTTTACCCGACGTTCCAACGCGCCCGGTATGCACGGCGCAAGAAAGGGAAAACTTACTGATTATGGTATACATCTACGAGAAAAACAAAAAGTAAAGAATTTTTACGGTGTGCTTGAGAAACAGTTCCGAAAATATTTCGGTATGGCGGAACGGGCTAAAGGTAACACCGGAAAAGTGCTTATGGGTTTACTTGAACGAAGACTGGACAATATCGTTTATAGACTAGGTTTTGGTGCGTCGAGGTCTCAGTCGCGTCAATGGGTCGCTCATGGGCATATTCAAGTCAACGGCAGACGAGTCGATATCCCAAGTTATCTTGTTCGGCAAGGTGACGTAATCACCGTACGAAACCGCACAACGAGTAAGAAAGCAATAAAACTTGTTGTCGACGAAGGAATACATGAAGTACCGGATTTCTTGTTAAGGGAGGACACAGAAATTCCTAAGGGAGTTGTCATGCGGCTCCCGACTGCGGAGGATGTTTTATTGCAAGTCGATCCGGCATTGATCGTAGAACTTTGTTCAAAATAATGTCAAACTGAATGTGTTCAAGTTGATTCGGTTCGGTGATGCTTGAATGTTGTTTCAAAAAGTGTCACAAATAATGTTGTTGATATTTTTTTTGATTTTGGTTTTCGGTTATTAGACTGCTACCGTATTTTTTTATTGCTTATTAAGCATTTTTCGATAATTCATTACATCGGAGATTTTTCTATGCGTATTCGATGGCGAGGTTTGGAACTCCCCAGCAAAGTAACATGTGATCCGGAGACGCTTACTGACACTTATGGCAGTTTCGTTGCGGAGCCGTTTGAACGCGGTTTTGGTCATACTGTTGGTAACAGTTTGCGCCGCGTGTTGTTGTCTAGCTTGGAGGGGAGTGCAATTACCCGTATCAAGATTAAAAACGCTCTTCACGAGTTCACATCAATTAAAGGTGTGCTTGAAGATGTTACGGAAATTACGTTGAACGTCAAGTCGCTTGTCGTCAAATTGTATGATGAGAAACCGCGTGTATTGCGTATCTCAAAAAATACTGCCGGTCCGGTTACGAGTGCGGATATTATATCCGATGATAGTGTTGATGTAATTGACGGCGGTCATCTTATTGCGACTTTAACTGACAATGTCCCGTTTGAGATGGAGATGGTTGTTGAAAATGGTCGCGGGTACGTGCCGGCAACGGAACAATTGGTATCGATCAGAGACAGGGGCGAAGACATCGGTTTTATTCCGTTGGATGCTGCGTTCAGTCCGGTTGTGCGTGTGCAATATGAGGTTGACGAAACACGTGTGGGTCAAAAGACAAATTATGATCGTTTAACAATTCAGGTTTGGACGGACGGTTCAATAAATCCTGAACTGGCTTTAGTTGAGGGAGCAAAAATATTCCGCAAACATTTGAATCCGTTTGTTCAGTATGATCGTTTGGGACCTCTTGTGTATTCGAGGGCGAGGGCTTCGTCGTTATCGGGAATTGATCCGTCTTTGGAGTCGAAGTTGTCGATGAATTTGGCGGAGTTGATGTTGTCGGTTAGGGCGATGAATTGCTTGGAGAGTGAGAAGATCAACATCGTGCGTGATTTAGTAACTCGTACAGAGGAATCGTTGTTGGAGGTACGGCATTTTGGCGAGACAACATTGACAGAGGTAAAAGAAAAATTAGCGTCAATTGGATTGAGACTAGGAATGAGACTGCCTCCAGCCGGAGTTACCGGACAACCCTTCGTGTAAAAGCGGACAAGTCTTATTGTCCGCGACCAGCCGCATCAGCACAATTACAACAGTACAGTATCCAAAATAATGGAGTAAGAATACTCCGTTTGGATGTCTGGTTTTGTGATTGTGCTGGTGTTGTTTTTATGTTCTCTGCAAGCGGATATTCGTTTTTCTTTTTCTTCTCAATTTTTCTTTTCAAATGAAGATTCTTTTGTTATTTCTTATTGCATTGATATGTTAATGCAAGATATAAAGCGTGTTATGATAGATTATCGTCCTACGTTGTATAAGAAACCAATCAACATTACTCAAACCAATTCGCAACTGGGTAACAGTTTCCTGCTCCCTTAATAACTAACGAAGCTCCCCCGCACGCGCCCTTATCCCCTTATTCGTTGCGCATAAAGCTCACGGTCACGCCACGACTCAAACAATAAGGGATAAGGGCGCGCTCGGGGAGACTTCGTTGGTTATTAAGGGAGGGAAAATTGGTTACCAGTTACGGTTCAGTTTTCCAAAAACTCTTTATTATTTTATGTTAGTGTACCAACAAAAAAATATAAAAGAGCCTGGAAGATTTATATTTAATCTGCACATCTCAAAATTCGTTTTTAGTTTTTTTATCTTTAACACGAAAAAAATTCATTCCTAACAAAATGTAAAAATTCGACGTGAGATTCTTTTTCTATTTTTCTATTTTGTGAGTCGTAGATTTGCGGTGCTTGGCTGACAATGTACATCTGATCGTCTTTTGGGTTCGTATCCGGCGTTTTTTATTGATTGTTTGAATTCGGTTTCGTTTGTGCGAAAACTTGTTCCTGCGGCGGCGACTACGTTTTCTTCAATCATTATGCTGCCAAGATCGTTTGCTCCGAATGATAATCCCAACGTACCGATTCGGAGACCTTGTGTTACCCAGCTTGATTGTATTGTTTGGAAGTTGTCCAAAAATAATCTTGACACGGCTAACATTTTTAGATATTCATACGAACTGGTTTTTTTGATGTGTTTCAATTTTGTGTTGTTTGGCTGAAACGTCCAAGGAATGAATGCGGTGAATCCTTCGGTTTCATCTTGCAATTCCCGCAATCTTGCCAAGTGCATCACCCGTTCCTCCAACGTCTCAATATGACCGAACATCATTGTCGCCGAGCCTCGTCCTCCTATCTTGTGCCACGCTCGGCAGACTTCCAACCAACGATCAGCCGATGCCTTCAACGGACTCAACTCCCTACGAACACGATCAACCAAAATCTCCGCACCACCACCCGGCAACGAACCCAATCCGGCTTGACGCAACCGACACAACACCTCCTCAACCGTCAAGCAATATTTGTCAGAAAAAAATACTATTTCAGTCGGGCTAAATCCATGTATGTTGACATCGGGAAATTTCTGTTTGATTTTTTGCAGCATTGACTCGTACCATTCAAATGGAATTGACGGATGTAGTCCGCCTTGCAATAGTATCTGCTTGCCGCCGAGCGATACGGTCTCCGAGATTTTGGCAAAAAGAACTTCGTCAGATAACAAATAAGCATCCGGCGAAAACTCCGAACGACAAAACGCACAAAAACTACAACCACTAACACAGATATTAGTATAGTTAATATTACGCTCAACATTGTAAGTCCGAATCAGACTATTTTTTGATGCGTCAGGCAAATCATAACAATACATTTCCGAACATTTACACGCAGTCAATTTGTCCGCAAAAGAACCGATCAGTACAAGTTGATCCGAACTCAAAAGTTCTATCGCGTCACAAAATTCCAGACGCTCCCCGCCAAACGAACCGCCCGAAACCGCCTCCAACTTAGACAATAATTTGTTCGATAAACCCGGCATATACTTCCCGTGATAGCTCACAACTTTTTTTGGAGATCGATTTTTATTTTTTTTGAGATACAAAATAAACAAAATATACGAAAACATAACGAAATTTTGCGATTAACTCTTTTCGTTTATTTTGTATATTTCGTTTATTTCGTATCTCAAAAAAAATCTGATCATTTTTACTCTGTTTTTATTGGGTGTTTGGGCCATGTTGGCCACTTGACGGGAGTTTCTTTGAGTTTCTTTAATACTTCTTCGATGCCTCTTTCGAGTTGGTTATCTTTGCCTTCTATCATTGATTTTGGGTCGTTGTCAACTTCGATGTCCGGTGTAACACCTGACCCTTCGATGACCCAATTTCCGTCTTTGTCATTTGTCCCGTTTAGCGGCACAAACGCAATTCCGCCATCAAGCAACTGCCCACGCGGCGAAATACCAACAACACCACCCCAACTCCGCTTGCCGATCAATTTTCCCAATCCTGACTCGCGGAAATAGTACGGAAAAATATCACCATCACTCGCCGAAGTCTCGCTGATCAAGCAGACTTGATGCCCATGACGCGCAATAGCCGGATACGCATCCGGCGACTCATCAACCCCGCCAAAACGCGTCCCCAACAACTTTTGATTTAACCGCATTATTATCCATTGCGAAATATTACCGCCGCCGTTTGACCGCACATCAACTATCAATCCCTCCTTGCGTATCTGCGGATAATACCACTTCAAAAATTCGTATGCTCCGGGCGAACTCATATCAGGAATATGCAAATATCCAACCTTTCCATTTGTCGCCTCGTCTACTTTTCGGCGGCATCGATTCACGAAATCAAGATAGAGCAAATCCGCTTCACTTTCTATCGGCTTGTAAATTACTTTACGTGCGCCGTCGGTTTGAGGTTTTTCGTTGAGTGTCAAAGTAACCGGATCGGTTAGGTTTTGCAGCAACTTATAAGGATTATCATTTGCACGAAGCGGCACGCCGTCTATCGCAAGAACATAATCACCAACACGCGTATCAACACCAATCTCCGTAAGCGGTGAACGATATTTGGACTCTTCATTTGCACCTTCGAATATTTTTGAGATTTTGTACAAATTCGCATTCGCATCCAACTCAAATCGACATCCGGCAAGACCAACCTTCGGACGTTTGGGCAAAATGAAATCACCACCTTGAATGTACGCATGTCCGACATTCAACTCACTAATCAACTCCGCAATAACATAATTCAAATCACTACGATGCGCAACATAAGGCAACAACTTTCTATACTGCTCGCCAAGCGCATTCCAATCATATCCGTGCATATTCTTCACGTAAAAATAATCGCGGAACTTACGCCACACCTCGCGATAAATTTCTTCCCACTCCTCAACCGGAACAGAATCAACATACATCTTGTCCGCCGGTAACGCCGTCGCTTTCGCCTCCGGCTTCACCTCAATCAACTTCAAACCATCCTCACTAAAAACAAGCTTCAAACCATCCGGCGAAATCGAATAACCACCCGCGTTGTCAACAAGAACATGCTCCTTGCGTTCTTTGATGTCGAAGATAATTATTCGAGGTTTCCGCTCTGCTTCGCGACCGTAAAATTGCGCACTTCTTTTGACATAAATTAAATATTTGTCCGTCACGGAAAGTCCCGAAATATTGTCCGCGTCAACCGGAACCCGAACCACTCGCTTCGCCAATCCATCAAAATCAATCACTGTCTCTTTGATTATTTTTGGTTCTTTTTCATCGGTGTTGTCTTTTGTTGATTCGGGATTTTTATCATCTTCATTGTCTTTCTTGTCGCTTTTTTTATCATTTTTTTTGTCGTCTTTTTTGCTGTCTTTTTTGTCGTCTTTTTTGTCGTCGTCATCGTCTCCGAATTGTTCGCCGAATATATTTTTTACGTCTTTTCGTAGGGCGAGGGCAAAAATTCCGACATTGCGATTGCCCGCAAAATTCCACTCAACACCGCTCATCTGCGGCGCAAATTCACGCACAGAAAGATAGTATAAATAGTCGCCGTTTGGACTCCATTTCGGTTCGGAGACATCGAACAAGTTGTCGGTAACTTTTATTTCTTTTTGCGTTTTTTTGTTCCAAATATAGAGGGCGTTGAAATCGACTTCGTTCGACTTGGTGTACGCAAGATAGTTTCCGCACGGCGACCATCTGCCTCGCGGCGTGTCGCCATGCTTGCCCTCCGCAACTTGCACGGGGACACCTTTCTTATACTCGTCAACATCCTCAACCGGAACAATATAAAGTTTAGCATTGCAATCATTCACCGAAACAAATTTACCATCCGGCGAAAAAGTTAATCCATCCAACCGTCCTACAAAACTCTGCGTCAAAAGCTCCTGATGCGTTTCACCCTTCGCGTCGACAATATAAATTTGATCTTCAGTTTTTGGTGAGGAGACGGAGTTGATTGGTTCGGCGGGTTTGGCGGTTGGCGGCAGGTTTGCGTTTATGTTGTCGGATATGAAAGCGATTTTTGACCCGTCGTTTGAGAAGGTCGCTTCGCGGTCGTGTGCGCTGCTGCTATTTGTCAGATTCTTAACGAATCCCTTGCCCGTCGGCAACGTAAAAAGATCACCGCGAGCAATAACTGCAACTCGCCCTTTGCCGCCACCTTCATTCGGGGCAACCGCGTAACTCTCGATATTCTTCTTAACATTGATCCGCGAAGGACGCATCGCAAGACCATCATGCGGAATCTTAATGTTAAGTTTTTCCAACGTGAGCTTGTTGTCAGGTTTATCAAGGTGATCTTTAAACGGGTTACATATCATCAAATTACCGCCAAGTTCAAAAACGATGTAACCCGATTGTTGATCTCCTGAAGCCCAACGAATATCCCATGTTTTTTCAAAAGTTATTTGCGTTATTTTTTCTGTTGGTATGTCGTACTCGAACAGATTCATTTTGCCGGTTCGATCTGATGTGAAGTATATTTTGTTTCCGATCCAGATTGGTTCGCGTTCTGTTCGCGGGTTTTGGTCAATACGTTTTGTTTCTTTGGTTTTCAAGTCAAAAATGGAGAGATATTGCGCCCAGCCTCCTTGATATCTTTTCCAAGATCGGAAATCTCTGAACAAAGGAGAGTAGACGATTTTTGTGCCGTCGGGTGAAAAATCTCCCGCGCCGGCAGTCGGCATTCCGACTTTTTGCGGCAAGCCTCCTTCAAGAGGAACAGTGTAAAGAGTCCCAAGCTCAGTTACATGATTTGAGTCACGCAAAGAACGAAACAAAATATTCTTGCCGTCAGGTGTCCAACCATAAACGATATTGTCATAACCCCAACGCGGAGTCAAGGGACCCGAAGCCGGATAAAAAGTCAATTGACGCGGCACACCGCCAGACGAAGGAATAACGTAAACTTGCTCATCGCCATCGTATTGACCGGTAAACGCAATCCATTGACCATCAGGAGAAAATTTCGGAAACACCTCTTGACCTTCATGCGCCGTAAGACGAAC
>JAISQS010000090.1 GCA_031274045.1 Planctomycetaceae bacterium
GTCAATCCGGCAAATTGATGATCCGGTGTTGTTGGAATCATTGGCGGTTGAGGCGGCGGTGTGCGGTTCGCTTGCGGAATTTGAAGCCGGATTGAAATAGGTCTTTTATTTTGTTGTCAACAGATTTTACAGATTCGTTTTTTATAAAAATCTGTTCCATCTGTATCATTGTTGACAAAGATTAAAATCCCCTTACAACCGAAACTCGGAAAAATAGATTGGAGAGAGAGTGATGTTGGTGCCGATTGAAAAGAGATGCGGCGATGTTTTTTTTCGATTGAGGTTACTTGTTTGCCGTTCACCAACACGCTTTCACTTTCCGCAACAGCCGGAAGCAGCATTCTGTTTTACGACCCGATTGAATATTTAGGTTACAGTCAGAACCTGACCATCGAAATTAACAAAGCAGGTCAAATCGGAACGGTTCTTTTTGATACATATCAATCGAACATTTACGGTAACACGACCATTTATAACGGCACGCTCAAATTGCAAAACGGCGCAATTTACGGTGCAAACGCGAATGCCGGAACTTTTGAATTACAAGAAAACGCAACGCTTTCGGTTGCAGGAAGCGGCAACGCGATTAACGCAATCGGAAACGTTACACTTGCGGGAACACTTGCAATTGACTTGACCGGAGTTACTGCTGATTCGACCGATACGGCTCTTACGCTTAACGGAAACGTTTCCACAACGAACTCCAACACCGTTATTTTCACCGCTCCAACGCTTGACGATATTTATAATATCAATTGATGCTTCTGCTTCAAGCGGCAGCGTCGATTTGAACATAACGGTAACAGTTGATGCTTTGGCTGATACACGAGGTCACGAATACGTTACAATTGATGGCAAAAATTTAAAGTATCAACTCCTGAATACTGCCGGAGCGAGTTTGAATTGGAACGGCAGTTCTGTCTTGTGGAGCAATGATACAAAAAATTCCGATGGACAGTGAACGATACAACACCCGACGGCGGGAGTTGGGATACCTTCTTCAAAAACAACGATAGCGTAACATTCGATGATATTGCTCCAAAAAATACTAATGTTACGGTTGATGATGATGTTAGCGTTGGAACATTGACCATCTCCGGTGATGAATACAACTTCACCGGTAACAGTAAAGCGAAAATCACCGGAACAACCGCGAACTTCACTGCCGGTGTTACAGATTGGAATGTCGCTTCACAATTCGCCAATTACAATGTTAATGCCGGTGCCGGTATTCGCCCGAAACAAAAACTGGTCGGTGATGTCACATTCGATCAAAGTAATGACACCTACGTTTATCTGCGTTCCGGCAGAACGCTTGGCGAAAAGTTGTGGTCAACCGGCAAGATCACTTTCGGTAACACAACCATCGTTCTCGAAAATGACGGCACACTCATTTCAGAACTCGATGCAACACAAACAATTGTCAAATCCGATACAACAGACGGCTTGAAACTCGGCACTGAAATATTAACCGGCGACCACGATACAAAAACCGATGCCAATGGCGGAACATTGAGTTTCACAAAAGGCGGAAAAACGTTGACGATTCGCGGAACAACAGATAATCCGCTCGTGTTTGAAAAAGCCGAAGCTGATGGTAAAAAGTTGGCGTTTCGTTGGAAGGTACGGACTTGAAAGGTGACAAAGGCGATACGGGCGATAAGGGTGATTCGGCTTATCAAATCTGGCTTGATGCCGGAAACACCGGAACCGAAGCCGACTTCCTCGCTGCATTGAAAGGTGAGAAAGGAGAACAAGGGATTCAAGGTCTGCCGGCGTTGCAGGTGATTCGGCAAACGCCAAGTCGTTTAACAGTACGGAAGTTCAGGTTAATATTGCGCATTGGCTGATTGTGCTGGACACGCACCCGATTTTGACGCCGATCATGCACCCGTCGTCCACCGCAGCGTTTGCCAATAATTTATTCGGCAGAATCACGCTTCCGACCGGCGGCAATGACGGGCAACTCCCGCAAGGCGACCGTCTCACTCTGACCACGCTTTTAGGCGCGCCCAATCATTTTCCGCCGGAACAAAAATTAACGGAGGACTTTGTTGAGAACGGTGAAAAAGCGGCATTACGTACATTTATTCAACTTGGCGTGAAATATCCTTTTTCGGAGTTACCGGAATTACGGGATGTGATTACGGAAAATCTGGAACTGCCGCTCAACGCTCCGACGGTTGTTGAAACGAAATTATTATCGGGAACGGAAACGGGCGAAGTGAAGTACGGTCAATTCCCGCTTCTCCGAATCCGGGACTATCCGAATCTCAATTCGTTATCGGATCAGATTTGCGCGGAGTTTTTACGTACCAGTATCAATACGATTCAAACCAATTCGTTGTGGGGCGCGTTGATTTATCACGCAACGCAGTTTGATTTTATGGTTGTGCCGCGTTGTAAGGATGTTTATCTGATTCCGAAATGGTTCACCGCGTGGATCGGAACGCCGTACAAATTAGTCGGTCCGATTTCAGAAAACAATAACTTCGCCATTAGCCGTCCGATTAGCGCGGCGGTGGTGAGTCCTACTTCGCTGGGAATACGCGGACTTGCCTGCGATGATACACAGCACGATATTCCAATGAATCTGGACGGTAAATTGGAATCCGCAACACTGGGAAAATACAAACCATCCACGAGAGCCAGAGGCAGTATTCTTGTACGGCAACGTGTCGGTTGGGGCGCGAATATTTCGGTTCTCAATGAAGCGGTTAGTAACAAAGATCAACTGGCGCAAGACCCGGAACGCCCCACAAAAGATACACCGTACACTTATGATTCGATTCCGGCGGCGCGAAAAGAGTGTGAGCAGCAACAGTTTTACGATCTGTTAGCGCAGGATGCCTATTACGATGAGATATTAAAAGGCAACACGGCAACCATTTCCACTCCGATTAGTTTTGCGTTATGTCCCGGTTCAACGGTTCGATACCGAACGGGAGCGGACAGTCGGCTGGGAAAAAATGATAAAATGCAACTTGAATATGAGGGAGTTGTGGTTCGGATGCGGATTGTTTTTGATACAATTTCGGCGTCGGCAATCACTCAGTACGAATTAACGCACGTCAGAGAACGGCTGGATCGTTCGGGATTGTTGACGGTTCATCCGACGTACAATTCACCTCCGTTTGTCGCCGCGCCTTGGTGCGGATTTCAAATCGGACCGAAACCGGAAAAAGTGGATCAGGTTTCCTCAACACAAATAAACGACATCCTAAATCAATAGTAACAACAAGTCATGCCTTATGATTTAGCCATTATGCAGCGGAACGCGGAACACAGCGAACTCATCGCGAGTTTAGGCTTGCCCTACACATCGGGATCGCGTGTTTCCGGCGCAGCCAAAGCCGTACAACAATTTATCGCGGAACTGTTGACGATAAGAGGTTCGAGACGATTCCGACCGGATTACGGCTGCAATTTTCTGAACGATATTCGAGGCAGAAACGTGTCAACACTGGACGATTTGCAAGTTGCCGTTACGCAGGCGTTATCGGAAGTTACGGAAAATAGTCACAACCGGATCACACGGGAAATGCCCGCAGACGAAATTATTTCCGAAGTCACGGTGGACGAGTTGATACCGCAGTTGGATTCTGTTCTACTTTCCATGACCGTACACACCTACGACCGGCAGGAAAGCCCGTTTCAGTTACCGCTTCATTTGAATAACGAAAATATTTGACGGATTATCATGCCGTTTCAATCAAAAGCCCAGCAACGATGGATGTTCGCAACCCGCCCCGAAATGGCAAAAGAATGGGCGGAACAGACTGATTTTGCGGAGTTGCCGGAAAAGTTACCGGAAAAGTTACCGGTGAAAAAGAAAAAGAAGAAACAAAAATTAGCCTCCTTCGAGCAGTTGCTGCGCTTTCGCGCAGTGGAAAAATTAGTGAACAATCCGGTTTATTACTAGCGATGCAAGACCCTCGTAATCTTAGTTGGCTCCAGTTTAATCAGTCGCGTAAGTTTCCGTTACTTCACGGTTGCTCGGCTCGGTCGATTGACGGTGAGTTTATGTTACCGGATGATCTGATTACCGGTTTGTATCTTTCTTACAGTGTTAGCAGCGAATTGTTCAATCCGGGCAAGTTTTATATTCGCCGTTTCGTGAATCACAGTACCGGCTTCACTCTTTATATTGCCTATCATCGGGGAACCGGTTTGGAGGATTACGATCTGGCGGAATTATCGGTTGATTACGAAACGATAACTCCCGGTGAAACGTTAAATCTGTTGGGAATGAATATCGCGTTTTTGTCCGGTCATCTTAGTTTGGGCGATTTTTCCGGGATTGCGCGGCAACCGATTGGCGAATGGGAATTTGATCCGTCCGGGACAACACTGGATCCGTTTTGTATCCGGTTTGTTGCGAAGGAAATTTCGGCACTTTATGTTCAGAATAAGGGTGTTGTCTCCGGTCCTTTTTACGGCACAATTCATCTGATTGCCGGAACAGGAATCAATCTTGTTACACGATCCGCAGAGGAAACGCTTCATTGTCTTGAAAATCCTGTTACGACGGACGGCACGGAGGTTGTGATTAACGCCTTGCACGAGGAAGACCCGAATGTGCCGGAGAAATATGTTAAATCCATCAATGGCGTGTACCCGGACAGTCGGGGCAATATCGAACTGGTGGGGCAAGCCTGTTTGACGATTACGCCGCACGGGGAACATTCACTGCTTTTCCGTGACAAATGCGCCGAACCTTGTTGTAATTGCGAGGAACTCCTACCGATTGAACAGAAAACGCAAGAATTTCGCGCAACAATTAACAATCTTGCCTCCCGAACAGATATGCTCTACGCACAGGCGGTTCAACTCACGCAGATCGCAACAATTCTGACGCAAAGACAGTAGCCGGATGATTCTCATTTGTTATACTTGGGTTTATGTCCCATGTATTCCAGAGCAACACGTCGAACTGGCTGCAAACGTATCGGGCGTTTGTGAACCAGCCTCTTGTTTATTCCGACACGGCTTGCCGAACCTTGGGTCCTGCTTCTGAAAATATGTGGGATCCGTATCCGTTCACAAAGCCGAACGAACTTGTCGGGCTGTTTGCCGGTCTGTCTGTTTCCGGGATTCCTGCTGATACAAAATATGTTGAAGTCACCGGTTATTCCAGTCTTTTCGGATTTACACCGCTTGCGTCGGGGGAAAGTAATTCGTGGCAACAAATGACGTCGCACGACTGGCAGCAACTCACGCCCGCTACGGAATCAATCATTCCCGTACAGGAACACGATGTTGACCTAACGTTTCAGGTTGTTACGAATAAGGGCGTTTTCGTGTTTCATACTGCCGATTGGGACTACACTGCCAATCCGTTATCACCGGATTATCAGCAACATGTTTGGCGTCGGGACGGGGTATTGCTTTACGGTGTTACTTATTTGTCCGCCAATGACAGTATCGCGCCGTTTCTCCGTCCTAATCGAGTAACAATAACGCAGTCACCCGCACGGCTGGATGCGTCGTGCTTGTTTGTTTCTCCGCATGTTTCACGGCTCTTTAACGGGACGGCTGTTTTGACGGCGGGTAACAATATCAGTATCACGCAGCCGTCTCCCGATGGTTTTGACGCGACACTCCTCAATGCCGCGTTTTTACCGACTGCGTCTGTTCCCGGCAGGAATACAGCGTTATCGATGTTGTCGTTGGAAACGCACTCTTTTATTGTTGACGATATTTATCTCAAAGAGGAACTGGACGAAAAATGGCTGCGTACCGTCAATAATCAACCGCCGAATTTTGACAACGGCGTCACATTGCTGAGCGACGACGAAACAGGTTGTTACAAATTCACCCAAAATTACGCGGAATCGGACATCATTACCGGCGTAACACAAATCGAGCCGCATCAACTGATTGTGTACAATTCCTGTATTCCTTGCTGTTCCTGTGACGAATTTTTCACGGATCACGAAACATTGCGACCGCTTGCCGAAAAACTGGAAAAATTGGTTACGCAATATAATGACGCTTTTAAGAAAATGTCGGAAGAAGTGCAGCCGGTGTTCAATACGTACGCGAGCCGGTTACTTCAATATTTTCGTGCGTTTTATGCTTCGTACCGTGCCGGATTTTTGCTTGCGCCGGATATGCTTGTTGCGGAAAGTCACAGCGGAACGCGCCCGGTCTTGGAGGTATTGCTGCGGCTTCAATTCCGTAACGACAACAGTGACGAGCCGCGAACGTTCCCGGAATCGCGGCTTGATTTGAGTTTGGAAAAGGCGTCCGGTTATCTTTACTCTGCGTCGATTGTTTCCGGCGGTTATCATAACGAATTGGCAGTGGACAGCGTGGGGCAACTTTCCGTTTATCTAACCTCTGTAACAGTCAACGCGCGGGAAACCGTCACCGCGTCCCTGCGTTTATTTTTAGCCTCTTATAATTATGGTGAAGGCGCGGAGATGTTTAACGTAGCGGAGGAACTCGGTCGTTCCATTTTGGTTACTGCTTATTGCGGCGAGGAAATGGAAACGCTGACGGTTTCCCTATAAATTTGTAACATTGTTTTTGTTATGGCTGTTTTTAATCGTACACTTTATGACCTGAACGGTAAGCGGTACTACATCGGCGACAAGCCGGATGTTCGTATGCCGCTTGAAATTCTGTCCGATTTGAAATTGTCCGTTCCTGATTGGAGCAGCCGACCTGTTTTACACGGCATTTATCTGAAAAAGAATACGATTCGGCTTTTGATTTCCGATAACCGGCGTCCTGTTGCGGTTTATACGTCCAACGAACGCGCGGGAACACGGCTTGGTGTTCCGTTGCCGCTCAGGAGTTTAACTTCCGGTTACAACGGCTACGTTGTTTTCGGTACGGGAATCCGGCAGGATTTTACCGAGCAAGTCGAACTCGTGATCAGTGAGGAATGTCTGACGCGGTTTCGTCCTTCCCGTATTCCGTTTGCCGGTCGCCCTTGCTCCGATAGCCGATTAACCGGAGAAGTTAAAATATCCGGCGGCGTCGTCACCGCCCGCAGCGAAGTCGTTGATGTACGTCATTCCGTTACGTTACAAGAACCGGCAACCGAAAAGGCGTTTGTTGTTGCTCTGGTCAATACGGGACAGGAAACGTTGTCGAATCCGGTAATTGCTTTTGCGAACGGAATTAACCGGCTTGCCAGTGTCAACGATGCGTGGTCGCCTGTTTATTCAGTTGCAACAATTACACCGGATTGTTTTGGTAACATTCATTTTCAGTTCGGCAGCCGGTTTCTTGTCGGCGGTATTTCAGACGGAAACGAAGTAGAGAGTGAGAGTGAAAATGAAAGTGAAAATGAAAGTGAAAATGAAAGTGAAAATGAAAGTGAAAATGAAAGTGAAAGTGAAAGTGAAACAGAAACTGAAACAGAAACTGAAAATGAAAATGAAATAAAACCTCCGTATCAGTTACACGGGTTGGCGATTGGCGTCAATATTACGCAGGATGAGGTGTGTCACGGCAGCCGGTTGAATACGGAAGATTCCGGCGCGTGTCCTCCGGGTTCTTATCAGGTGGCGGTACTTACATGAGCGAAAATGTTTTTGTTGAAAGTTATCACAAGTTCCACAGTGGTGAAAAAAATTGAAAAAATAAAAAAAATGTTAAATTGGAGAACATTTCTTTTTTTATTTTCTTTATTTTGTACAAATTAACGTGAAGTTGATTCGATTTGTTCTCGCAACGTGACTTTTTTTGTTTTCTTTTTTTGAAATGCGATGTAGTGGAAAAAACCGAATTTGACAAACTGTACGTTTTATGGTATTCTACGTGGCATGTTTATCCGACCTCTTTACAGAAAAGTTGATGGCAAGCGAGTTGCTTATTGGGCACTTGTTGAGTCTTATCGTACGGCGCGTGGTTCGCGTTTTCGATAATTCTTGTGATCTGCCGACTTTGTCATCCGTCGGGTGAGCTTTATATTGCGGAACATTTTATAAAGTACGGCAAAGCGGATCGGATTTGGTGCAGTGATCGTGGAATGATGAGCGATGCCAATATTGAATTTTTGAAGCAAGAAAATCGAAAATATATTATCGGTACATCAAAAGAAACATTGAAAAAATTCGAGCAGGAACTTTTGAAGAAAGATTGGAAAACGATTCGTGAAGGAGCAGAGGTAAAATTATGTCCTTTTGAACAAAAGACTTGTATTTTATGCCGCAACCGTGACCGCCGCGCGAAAGAGAAGTCAATGCACGAGCGTTTTGTTGTACGAATGGAGAAGGAACTGGAGAAAACCAAAGCGAGTTGTGAAAAACGGAAGAACAAAAAGGAGGTGATTGATCGTCGGGTTGGGAGAATAAAGTGCAAAAATAGTCGTTGTGCCAGCTTATTTGACATTAAAGTAACTAAAAATAAAGAGACAAAACGTGCTGAGATTTCTTGGACAAAAAAAGATTCGTGACAAGATTGGGCAGCGTTATCGGATGGTTGTCATCTTTTACGTACAAATATTACGGACTGGTCGGCAAAAGATTTGTGGAAAGCGTACGTTCAGTTAACGGAAGCCGAATCTGCATTTCGTATCGAAAAAAGTGATTTGCGAATCCGTCCGATCCGGCATCAAAAAGAAGAACGCGTTTTGGTACATATTTTGGTTTGTTTCTTGGTTTATGTGTTACGAAAAACATTGAGACAAATGGTCAAGCATGCCGGGTTGGGCGATGAGCCAAGACGAATCCTGGACGAGATCGGAAACATTTCGCTCGTCGATGTCGTCTTGCCAACAAAATCCGATACCGAAATCAAAAAACACTGCATCACACAACCAACCGAACACCAAAAAATCCTACTACAATACCTAAAATTAAACCTCCCAAAACAATTCAATAAAAAATAATTTTTAAGCCAATGTAGTGGAAATTCTGATCACCAACATTGGAATTTTAAGCGTCCGAGCTATCTGACTGCGGAACTTGGGTTAGCCCTGCCCTGGGGAATGATTTTTGTAGGTATTCAGCAATTCGGTAACATAATCCAGCCCGTCGCGTTGCGGCGGGCTGGAATCGTTTGCCCTTTTCAGGGCGGGGATATTTTGGAATGCCCCCTTTGGAGTCAAATGAAAACGCCCCTTTACCCTTTGTCGATTCCCTGAAACATTTTTTTCATACTGGTTGAGTTTGTTTTTTGGATTGGTATAATCTTTTGATCTTGTTTGTCGATGTGAGCGAGATCTTTTATTTTTTTCCGTTCCCCAATTTTAGGAGAAATTCCATGCAACGACGAGATTTTTTGGCAACCGCCGCAACAGTTGGTGTGGCATCAACGATTTCTGTTTCTTCTGTTTCTTCATCGTCGCTTCGTGCCGCCGAACCGGTTTCGGTTCCCGGTGACCAGCGGGCAAAAGCGAAACTCCGGTTTTGTAGCCAACTCGGTATCATTCCCGGAAAGAACGACGACGAAAAACTCAAATGGATGAAACAAAACGGATTTGAAGCAGTCGAAATCGGAAAACAGGGCGACAATTATTTGGACTGGAAAAAACGTGCCGATGACGCCGGTCTGCGAATCGCTTCCCTTTGCATCGGTTCCTTCGGTAACAAATTGACCGACGAAGACCCCGAAAAACGAAAACAAGGCTTCGACGAACTCAAAGTACAACTCGAAAGAGCAGGAACACTCGGAGCCAATGGTGTTGTCTATGTTCCGGCAACCGGAAAACCGGATCGTCCCAATTGGCGTATTCGGGAATTGACAATTGAAATGCTCAAAGAACTCGGTCCCTTTGCCGCCGAACACAAAACGCACATTATTTTGGAACCATTGCGGCGCGGTGAAGCGTGGTTTTTGCGCCAAGTCGGTGACGCGGCACAAATTGTCAAAGATGCCGGAGTTCCGGGTGTGGCGGTTCTTGGCGATACCTATCACATGTACACCGAAGAACCGGATGATATGGCGGCATTTATTGCCGGCGGGCAGTATGTTAAGCATGTTCATCTCGGCAACGGAACAAAACGCCGCTTGCCGGGTCAGGACAATCATTGTCACATTAAAGCCATGCGCGGTTTGAAGTACATCGGCTACACCGAATTTATCAGCTTCGAATGCGGTGTTGACGGCGATAAAACGGTCGAAGTTCCCAAATCCGTTGAATATCTCAAAAAATGTTGGAATGAAGCGTGAATTTGTGACTTTGGGGGTTGTGGTTTGTGATCAATTGCGGTTCACATTCCACTTCCCCATTCTATTTTCCATTCTTCATTTTCCCCTCCCTATTTCCCCTTTACTCATTCAAAAATAATAATGGAATTTTCAGATAAAGTTGTTTTGATTACCGGAGCCACCGGAACAATCGGTCAAGGTCTTGCCCAGCGTGTTATCGAAGAAGGCGGAAACGTGTTTCTGACCGATCTCAATCAGTCGAAACTCGATGCCGTTGTTGCCGAACTCGGAAAAAAAAGTCAGGCACTGGCTGCCGATTGCACCAAAGCCGATCAGGTTGCCGAAGTCGTACACGCTTGCCAAAAAACGTTCGGAACAAAAATAGATGTTCTGATTAATGTTGCCGGTGTAACGGGAAAAGGCGGTAAAATCGAAGAAATCTCCGAAGAAAATTGGGATTTTGTTTTCGCCGTCAATGTCAAAGGAACCTTTCTTTTCATTAAAGAAGTCATGCCGATCATGAAATCGCAGGGCTATGGTTCGATTGTCAATTTTTCAAGCAAGTCGGGCAAAACCGGTTCCGCTTTGATGAGTGCGTACAGTGCCGCCAAAGGAGCCATTATCACGTTAACTCAAGCCCTTGCGTATGAAGTTGCGAAACAGCGTATTCGGGTTAATTGCGTTTGTCCGGGAATTACCGAAGCAACCGGCGTTTGGAACCATGTTTCCGCTGATTATGTTGATAACATGAAAATGCCGCATGAGGAAATAGTCAAAATTTTCACGGCAAAAGTTCCGATGGGGCGTCTTGCTTTGATCGAAGATGTGGTCAATGTCACCTGTTTTTTAGCCAGTGACCGCGCTGCCTACATGACGGGACAAGCCATCAATATCACCGGCGGACGCGAAATGCATTGAATTAGTTGTCAGTAGTCAGTGACGCAAGCGGTTGACTACTATTAACTAATACTATTAACTAACAACTATTAGGCAACTGTACCTTTCTATTTTGTTTTCCAAGATTGCGCGCAAAGACGCAAAGAATTTCAAGGTTAGTTTTAACTTGCACTGTTTTTGAGCGTGTTTATTTTTAATTTTATTCAAGGGATATTCTCAAAAATTCAACTTGAACCACGAAAA
>JAISQS010000184.1 GCA_031274045.1 Planctomycetaceae bacterium
ACAAGCATTTTCCATACCGGAGTATCGGGGATTAGATGAAATATGGCGGAACCGCCAACGTAGAAAAGCGCCGCGCCGATAATCATGCCCATCACCACCAAGGGATGCAGCCGGATAAGTCGCCGCTTGAAAAAGTCGCCGACAGACATTTTTCCCCAGCGGTCGTCGTAGGCGTATCCGATGACAAAGCCGGACAGCACAAAGAAGAAATCGACCGCCAGATAGCCGTGGTTGATCACTTGCTCGAAACGGTCTAAGGTGTGAGCCTCCGAAATATGAAAGGCTACGACCATCAACGCCGCCACGCCGCGCAATCCGTCAAGTATCTCGTAATGGGGCTTTGTGCCTGATGGGGACATGGGGGATGAGAAGTCTTTTGATGTTTTCATGTTGCATTTATTTGATTTTGTGATTTCGCTGCTTTGCAAGCCGTAGGTTTGCATCGCTCGGTAGAAAATGTACATCCCCACACAAACGAGCATTCCGTAGGAATGAGACCCTATCCATCAATGTCTTTAAAAATGTATCGTTCATCGTATTCTACATCAAATTTTTTCAGAAATTCCAAATATTCTTCTCTGAATGAAATCTTTTTATGGTGTTTTTCCTGTGTTTCAATATAATTGCAGACATCGTGAATTTGCGATTTTCCGTAGCTGAACGCGCCAAATCCTTCCTGCCACGAAAATCTTCCCAAAACCAATTTTTCTTTGTTCATCCATTCCGAACTGTCGCGTTTTACTTCTTGCATTAGATTAGACAATGCTTGTGTTGGACGAAAACCGAACAAAATATGTATGTGGTCGGGCATTCCGCCAATAGACAAAACTTTGTGTCCGTGTTTTTGTATCACGGCGATAATGTATTTGTACAACCTTTCTTGCCACGAGCGCTGAATCAGCGATATTCGATTTTGAACCGCAAAAACGGCGTGAATATGAATTTGGGTGTATGTATTTGCCATATTGTTATGTATTTATTCGATTGATAAACGGATGCATTCCTATGGAATGCACGGGTTCGGCGGGGGCTTCATTTTCTACCGAGCGATACATTCCTAACGGAATGTAAACTAAAGACGCAAGGCATTGCGTCTCTACAAACTACAAACTAAAAACTAATAAATCTGCGTTATCTGCGTGCTAACTATGCTTATTAATTCGCTCAAATGTTCCCAATTCGGCATGATATTATTGCTTTGGTATGCTTTTCTTGCTTCCCGGATGGCATTGTGCAACTCCTCCCACTCACGCGACTCCTCACCCGCCTCATGCAAATGTCCAATCACCATCAAACGATACGAATAACCATCCTGAATCTCCGAACACAACACCATCGCCGCACCAAGATGCTTCTCAACACACTCAATACAACTCCGACGCTGGAAAGTCTGCTGTTGCTGCTCCACCTGTAGCTCTCCGTTACAGTTTGAACAAGGTTGGGCATTATTGCGGGAAAATATCGTTTTTCCGTTTACGCTGGCAGAAACAGGAGTTGGAAGAACTTCAGTTTGAAAAGGCGTGTCTGTACTCATTTTTTTGATAGTTTTTTTAGTAAATTTTAAGGACGGCAATCCGGATATATTTCTATGTTGAGTGATTTTAATTTAAATGAAATTGGTGAATGAGGAACAGTAGTGAATAGCATCCAGCCACACACGGTTTTATCTTCACTTTCAAATACAAAATGGCACGAATATTCGTAGCCGACGACACCGTAGTCGTTATTTTCTTTGGTGAAGTGTATTCGCACATCGAAAATACCTATATACGAAGGAAAAAAATCAATTGTGGAGAAAGTTGTGTGAGAATGTGTACCATAGTCTGCTGTGTCTTCATACGTAATCGTTATTCTATATAAAAATTTATTTATTCCATAATTATTACGCCAAGAATCTTTGATAGATTCGGCCATGTAGTTAGACAAATAACATCCATCGTGATTTATGTAATTGATATCGCCTTGTGGACGGTTTAAAGAATCGATAATTTTGCCAGTGTCATGTGCATCGTTTTCAGTGCTGCCACAGCTTATGGGAACGTATACGCTTACGTAATACCTACTACTACAAAAACCTTCAAAATGATCAATAGGTTTTAATCCTTCTTGTGGGCAATATGCCTGGTAATAAAATTTTTGCGGATATTCAGACGAATCAATCTCAAACCTGCCATTCTTCGAAATCTTCCAACTAGCGTAGCTAGTGTAAGGCGGACTTTGTCGATACGAACTAATAATTCTATAAGCTGTTCTAGGATTGTCATTTTCAACAAGTTGGCTGTACTGAGATAACTCCCAAATAAATTCAGTAGTATTGGCAGGAACCTCCAAATAGGCAATATCACGAGCTACACACTTGTCACATTCTACGTATAGGCGATAAGCGGAAGACAGAAGACCGTCTGGCAAATTAACCAAATTACCATTAGCATCAATGTTTCCTGTTGATGATATAGACCAATCTGACATATCTGAAGATGAACTAATATTTCGATGAATGATTGTCCAAATTTTATTTGCATACATTCTGGAAACCCGCTTATATGATTCCAAAGATGTACCACCAGATGTGCCAGATACTAGTAATTTGGAAACACACTG
This sequence comes from Planctomycetaceae bacterium, assembly GCA_031274045.1. Taxonomy (GTDB): domain Bacteria; phylum Planctomycetota; class Planctomycetia; order Pirellulales; family Thermoguttaceae; genus WRKP01. Next base: position 2,602 of record JAISQS010000184.1, read on the forward strand.
TCCCTCTTCACCGCATCCGCAACATCCTGATTTTCCGTGAATCCCATGTAAAGCCATATTTATTTTATAGGTAATGTCGTAACGTAAGGTAGGCAACCGACCGCTTGGCGACGGAATGCGGAGTTCGGAATGAGGAATTCCGCATTCCGAATTGGCAACGTAAGGTGGGTAACCGACCGCTGGGCGGTTACGTTTTCGGCGAGCGAAGCAAGACGAAAACAGCGGGGGCGGAAAACGTATTGGTTCACCAAAACGTCCTCGTTTTGGCGTTTTGGTTTTGCCGATGTGTTCTGGCGATCCAGTTGTCGGCTATCGCCGACGTAACCGCCTGGCAGTCGGTTACCCACCTTACGTTTGCCGATACGTTTCCCGCCCCACTGTTTTCGGCTTGCTCCGCTCGCCGAAAACCCGATGGTCTAGCAGACCATCGGCTACCTTGATCACGCAACCGCCTGGCAGTCGATTACCCACCTTACGTTTGCCGACACGTTTTGGCGTTCAGTTCAAACTTGTTCGGTTCTATTACGCACAGAGGCGGGCGGGACGCCCGCGTTCCAGTCCACGCCGCTTCGCGGCAATTGTCGGCTATCGCCGACGTAACCGCCCGGCGGTCGGTTACCCACCTTACGGAATGCGTAATTCGGAATTCGGAATTCGGAATTTAGGATCAGTATCTTTAATTCCTAATTCCTAATTCCGAATTCCACATTCCGAACCTTGGGTTATCTAGCTTGGCGGTTTAGCTATTGTTACACGGTAAATCCAGTAAAATCCAATCATTGCCATCTTTATAATAGCGGCATGATTGACCGGATTTTGAACCATTGAAATCAGACGGATAAGGTACTTTTACCTCAATTTCTTCTTTGTCAGTTGTCTGTACCATGATAGTTGTTGCACCGGCGTTATTAGTATTTGAAATAATTCCGGTCAAAATGGAACTGCCATCACCTCCTCCGCCGCCTATTCTGATTACGCCGACTCGTGATTCCTTTTTATACCATATAACTTGCGCACCGGAATTGGAAAAAACCAAATAATCCGTATCATCCGCGCATACATTGCAAAAATTTTGTTCCGTAACGTCCTGATTATTTTGTTCTCCCTTTATATATGCGAACGTCAAACCGTTTAAGCACGCTCTTACAACATCGCCAACTTCTGCACCCTGCTGTATAACTGCAAATTTTCCTTCGTGATCTGCCGTCGGCACAACACCACGAAACACAATACTTCCATTAAAATTATCATCACCCGGCACCGCAACCGGCTCTCCCAAACCAACTACACTATAACAAGACAAAAACTTGTCTGTATCATTGACAACATGAACAAATAAAGCATCGCGATTTTGTGCGGTTGCCGACGGATGCACCGGACGATTTGATGTCCGTTGAGCCGCATCTAACATTGCATTGTATGCGGCTGCCGAAATCTTAATCTGCTCGCCCGTGCGGACATGTCTGTAAATGTTGCTTGTCATTATGCGAAATGCGGAGTGCGGAATTCGGAATTCGGAATTTCGCATTCCGCATTTCGCACTCCGCTTTTGTTATCTACCAATTCCTAAAACGCGAAAGTCAATACTTTCATAAACCGCTTCACAATACGCCTCTATTGGTTTTTTGATGATGATACCGTTTTCCTCAACATTTTGCCAACGCGTCCAAAGATAATCCCAACCATATTTTCTAGCAATCTTGATGTCGCCAACATAAAAGTTAGATTTATTCAATGAGACAGCAAATTTGAATGTCAGTTCCGCAAGCACATCATCTGCACGCCATTGTCCGGTTATTCCCATGAAACGTACTTCACACTCCTCATATCCTCGCCAAGGCTTATGATTAATATAACCATAAAGCTTATTCAACATCACAACAAAATCCGCCGTCAAAAAATCAGGATTAAAATAATGAGTTTCCGTGAACATTGACGCAGACACGTCAACATCAACCCCCTCCACACCATCATCCGTTACACCAATCAAACCGCCATAGTCACGCGGCGACCGCCCATAAACAGCATACGCGCCATCTGTCCAAAGCGATTGCATCATCTTCGTTTGAGAGCCGGAAATCTCAAGCGAATAAGACGGCACGTAACTTGTGTTCGTCGCGGCATTGCCCCCGTCCCCGCCTGAATAATCAACTTTATACCGTACCCGCCCCATGTAAATTTTGTCGCCGCCATTGCTGTCCTCCTCAACCTGTATCTCATCGAGATTTATGAGCGAAATACTGCTACGTAACGCAATACTCGCTTCGTCCGCCGAGTTGAACCCGCGTAATTCGTAGACTTGCTCTTTGACACTATCGTTCGGCGAAAGTGAAACTCGATCACCGTAAGCGGTCGCAATGAGTCCGGTGCCGACATTTTGCCCGCTTTTTGTGTCCGGATTGGAGTAAACGACACGTCCGGTAAACCAACCTTGACTATCAGCATTTTCATCAACCGAAATATCGTTGATCTGTAAACGCCCCGATGTCGGCATTGCGGCGCGTATATACGTTTCAAGCCGAGTTAAAGCAGCCGTTGCATCAATAGCTTTCACTCGATAAACGCGAGTATGCGAACCACTCCGCCGCGTTACGTTTTTTTGCTCGCCGAATAATTCTTCCAAGTCGTCAGCAATATGCGACTTGACTTTTGGCATTGTGTAAATAATTTTGCCAAAATAAACCCCATTTGCACGCTTTTCTTCGTCAATCTCATACGACGACAACTCAAAACCACTCGGCGGATCAAGCAACTGCGCAAAAGTCCGAAACGAGTCCAACGCCGCCTCCGGCGAGTCCGCCGTCACAAAATATACCCGCGTCTGTTCCGACAAAGTCGAATTAACAGATGAATTAAAACCTACTATTTCTTCTATCATTTTTTTAGTTTTTTTAAGGTAGCAGACCGACTGCTAGGCGGTCTGCCACCTTACGTTACCGCGGCGAGCGAAGCAAGACGAAAACATGAGGGGCGGAACATGTGTTGGTTCACCAAAACGCCCCCGTTTGCGGTTTGGTGAACCAATGCGTGTTCCGCTCCCACTGTCGGCGAGCAATAATAGACTTGTTCCAAAACTTAAAAAGTACAACATGCGTTAGGCGGGAAGTCGTTAGCGACGGGTGCTTGCCCCCGAAGTTAGTTTTTAGGTAATGTATCAGCG
>JAISQS010000250.1 GCA_031274045.1 Planctomycetaceae bacterium
CAAGTTAAAAAACTTATCAAGTACCTCGATAATTTTAACAGTCGAACGCAAACTACAACGACAATTTACTACCAGCTCAATAACCAATTTCACAAGAAACTCGCTATACTTATGTCTTGCAATTAACTGGTCGGTAGTTCCGTTATATCCTTTTTTTTTAATTCAATTTCATGTTTGAGTTGGTTTGACAATTCTTTTACTTTGGATTTGTAATAATTTTTTCTTTTTGTTATATACTTTTTACCCTTGAAAATTCCCATTCGCAATCGTAATAAATATGATTTTATTACCGATTTGATCTACGGATATTGAGTCACAGCCGACACGCAACAGGTACCAATTTCCCCACCCTTAATAACAACAAAGCTACCACGATCATACGCCCTTATTCCCTTATTCACAATGTTTTAATAAGGGGATAAGGGCGCGGATTGGGGGGAACTTTGTGTTACTAAGGGAGATGGAACAGGTAACCAGTTGCGGATTGGTTGAGACTCAATATTGGTTATACAAATTTTCACGATGACATAAAAAAAAGGAATTATCAAGCGCAAAAAGTATATTTTGATCAACTGAAATACTCATCAATGAGCGGTATGGCTTCATGCGGTTTTGGCGGATTTGGGATTAGTTGTTTTGAAATTTCTTTTATCAGGCGTTCAATTCCATCGCCGTTTTTTGCGCTTACACAAATATTGTCAGTGCGAAATTCTGCTGGTAAATTTGGCACCAATTCGACTTTATTGTAACAATAAATCGTTCGTCTGTTTGTCAGGATTTTATCTATTATTTGTTCTTCGGCGGCGGATGATTTATTGTTGTCGGGTCTGTTATCATCTTGCGGATTTAATTTGCGCAACGTTATTAGATCGATTACGCGAATTACCAAATCAGCTTCCGTTATTTTTTCGAGAGTTCGTTTGATTCCTTCTTGTTCAATTTTTTGCAAATTATTTTCGCGTATTCCGGCAGTATCAAAAAATGTCACAAGGAATCCGTCAATCGCAGTTTGCGCAGATACGACATCGCGTGTAGTGCCGGGCAATTCGCTTGTAATGGTGCGGTTGTATCCGAGAATGGTGTTGAAGAGTGTGCTTTTTCCGGCGTTGGCGGCACCGGTCAAAACGACGCGATACGGCTCAATTAAGTGTTGACCAAGAATCCGATTTTCCGCAAGCCGCAGCAGTCGCGATTCCAACTGCAACCGCAATCCATTTTTTAATGCGGTATCATTCGGGTTTGTTGTTTGGATTATTTGTTGTGATATTTTTTTGATTTCAGTTAATTCGTGTTCGAGGGCGTTGTTGTATTGGTCGAGTAGAATTTGGCAGGTGCGGGTTGTTGTTGCGAGCGGGAGTAGTTGTAAGGCTAATTCTTTTTGTCTGTTTTGCGGGTCGGTGTTAATGTCTGTTTTTGTTTCAACGCCGTCGTTGGCAAAAGAGTCTTTGATTGCCGCGTAAATCATCTCGCCGCCGTGACAATGAATTTCAACTTTTTCCGTGTCAATTACGCGAGCAATAATTTCTTCTGATTGCGTGATGTTGTCTAATTTGAGTTTCCCAAAGTACGGTTTTTGTGATGATGGCGGATTTTTTTTGAAATCTGAATTTGTGATGAATCGTGATAGGAAAATCTTTTTTGCGTTCGAGCCGGTGAGTAACAGAGTTGCCACTCCGCCGCGACCGGCTGGTGTGAGACGGACTAAGTAAGCCATAAGAAAATTGAAATTGGGTTGTGAATAAAAATATGTTCTTTTGCGGTTTTGTGCTGGAAAATCAAGTCATCTGTTGTGCGTCAAGTTCGGACTCTTCGTAGAGATCGTACAACATAAAAAAAGCGTTGCGGAAGTTACCTTTTGTGTATTGAAAAATTTTTTTGACGTTATCTTTTTCGATGGTGAAGTTGCTTTCTTTGATTAAATTCGCGACGATATTTTCAAAAATATTTTGGTTTGGGACTGTTTGATATAGTATCGGGACAAATTTTACGGGTTTATGTGTTGTGAAAATCAGACCGCCGCAGTTGTGCCATTTTAGGAATCTTAAACGTATTTTTGCAAGCAACGATAATTGTTCAAAACCATCAAGAATATAAACCGTATCGGTTTTATTTTTTGCGGACGGCGGTTGAAATTTCGTGTGTAGTTTTTTATTCTCGTTGTTCAAAGTGATTTTTTGTACGTTAATGTCTCTTTGATTGAGGTATTTTGAGAGTGATTCGAGCAAGGTAGATTTTCCGGTGCCGTGTTGTCCAGCGATCTGTGCAATTTTTCCCACCTCCATCAACCTCTCTGCAAGTTTGCTCAAATCAATTCCAGACTCAAAAATATATTCTATTTTGCCCGGCAGCCAATTACAGGTTGAGAATGGATTATGGTTGGACGGCATGTTTTTTAGGTTGTTTGTGTTTTGGATTCGGTTTGGTTTGTTGATTTATTGTTATGATTTTTGTGTAATTTGTTTTTTGATTTGCAAGTTGTCTGTTGTGTTTTGACGTGTCTTTTACGGCGATTTATTGTTCGTGATAATATCGGCATTATCGTAACAAAAATTCTAAAACATACCACTGTAAATTTCGGTACAGGTGTCTGCTAACCGCTTTCATTGGAATTTTCGGCAATTTTGTTTCAATACGTATTTTGCTATTAGATGGAATTAGCGAACTGGTTGTCATAACTTCTACTGATCTGATATTCGTGCTTTTGTGGTTTATTGGAATCATTGCGATTACTTGTCTTTTCGTTTTTTTGTACGTTTAATTCAACGCTTACTGCGGTACAGGTCGAAAACTTAAATTGCTTGCATTTGAAATTTCGTCTCTCGTTTGCCGGATTACATACGATAATGTTCAATTCATATTGGCAACTTTTACGCTTTGGTGTTAACGAAATTCGTAGTGTGTTGAGAGTGTTGATGACGTTAAAGTTTTTGCCTAAGTTAGATGATGAGTGGAGTTACGAAGTCAAAATAATTTCGGACAAGACGGGTTTTTTGATGGTTGTTGTTGGGTTATTTGGAAAAAATTTTGAACTATTTCAAAAAATAATTTGTCTTTACTCCGTATATATGGTATATACCGTGATTAGAAATGTCTGCTGTGCGGTTGTGAGTTGATACGATGTTTTGGATGGATGAATTTTTTTGTGATGAGATTTGAGGGAGTGTTTTTTAGGAGTTTGAAGTTGTTGTTTGTACTGGTGTGTTGTGTATGATTTTCGGCTTGTTAAGTTTTCCTGCGGCTTAAAGGTGTTGCGGATAACGCGCATAAAGTTCTGTTGCGGTCGAAACCTACAACATATACCGGCTTGGTATAAGATAAAGATTTAGGAATAGATTAGGAGCAAAAAAAATGTTGGTATTATCTAGGTATTGTGATGAGAGCGTTTGTATTGGTGACGACATAGTTATTACGGTTGTTGATGTTCGTAGTGATCGTGTTCGTTTGGGGATTAGTGCGCCGACGAGTGTTTCGGTGCATCGACAAGAAGTTTACGACGCAATTGCCCGCGAGAAAGGTGAAGTCGTACCCGAACGGCAAGAACGTAACTCAAACAACCGCAATCGCGATAGACGCGAACGAACAAACAGACGAACAAACGAACGAATCCCGAATAACCATCAACAAGACGAACACAACAACAGAAATCGCACAAGGAAACCGCCGCTCGAAGGGAAATTATCAGAACGGCGCGGTAAAGCATTGCCCGTCGAAATTGAGACACACAACATCGGAATTGCCGGAATAACCGGAATGATCGATGACTAAATCGCGAAAAGCATTGCCAAAAAACGACAACACATTGGTACAAAATTTTCCAATTGTTCGTACACGGTTGCTGGCGGATTTTTCACAGGAAGTTAAGGGAAGGTAATGGAAAAATATTTCAAATTTCCGTAATCCTACCTTTTCTTAACTTCCTATGAATCACTCCAACAAATCGCGTTTCTGTTTAGCGTGTTCTAAAAAATCTGTTATTTTGTTCCATTCTTTTTGTTCGATGTATTCTCTTAGTATTCGTAATCCGTTTTCGTATTCTTTGATTGCTTCGAGAATTGCTTCGTTGTTATTTGCGATGATATCTTGCCAGAGAGTCGGTTTTCCTGCGGCGATTCTTGTTGTGCTTTTGAATCCAGTGCCTATATATTTTGCGTCGTTTGTTCTTAGTTGCCCTGCCAGCAACGCACTTATCAGGTGCGGCAAATGACTTGTCCGCGCGAGTACGCGGTCGTGTTCGGTGTACGGCATACTTACGACCATAGCTCCGAGACTTTGCCAAAATCGCAACAACATTGCAATATCCAACTCGCGTGACGAATCTGACGGCGTAATTACAGTAAGCCGATTCACAAATAGATTCGCATTGCTGTTTACTACGCCGCTTTTTTCCGTCCCCGCAATCGGATGCGAGCCGATAAATCGACAATCATTCGGAAGCGTCTCAATGTCGGAGTCATAAAATTGCGAACAGATTGTCTCCTTTGTACTCGCAACATCCGTTATCAATATATTCCGCAATCGGTCAGAATTGCGAACTACATTCGCGACATCTACAACATATTTTGCAACAAAAGAAACCGGTGTTGCAATAACAACTATTTCAGGTTTATGACGATGCGATGTCCTGTCTGTTCCGCTATTTGAGACAGACGGCAAAAAACCGTTTATCCCTTCGTCAATATCAGTTGTCCCGTGATCAATTGCACCGATTCGCAAGGCAACCGCCAACGATTCTTCAACATCATCGATACCAATAACAGACCGCGCAATTCCACTCGACTTAACAGCAAGCCCAACAGAACCGCCAATCGCACCAACTCCAATTATCGTAACACGCGAAAAAATCGACACGAAATATTCTCCAATAAATTTCTATTACCAAATCCAACACAACAATAAAACTCACTCAACTCAACTACCAAAAAAACATTCGCCAACACGTTTAAAATTTTAACGCAAATATCAAAAAGCCCAACAGAGGGCGGCACTTGATTAACCGAATATGTTACGCCGCGAATCTACTATACTTTTTATACTTGAAAATTCCCTTTTCAATTGCAATCATGATTTGTAGAGACGCAAGGCATTGGGCTTTCGCCAGAAATTAACTGGCAAATTTTTTGTTTTTATTAAAAATCTCCATAGCCCAATCTAACACTTTTGTTGCCGGTTAATTTCCGGCGAAAACCATACATTGTGTTATGCACCGCATCAACAATAACCAATACAACTTTATTGAGTCATGGTCGACTCGCCCCAACGGGGCAACTAGCAATAGCACAGGGCAACGCCCTGTGAAAGTCACCCCCAATATCATTCTCGCCCTGAAAGGGCAAAAGCCAAAATGTATCGGAATTGCTAACGCCCTTTCAGGGCTTGATTGATATTTTGAACGTCGTTCGTAGGGCGTTGCCCTACGCTAATGCTTATTGCCCCGTTGGGGCGAGAAATAAAAA
>JAISQS010000308.1 GCA_031274045.1 Planctomycetaceae bacterium
CACCTCCGGTGTTGTTCCAATCCAAACCGAACACGCAAGTACAACGATACATGGTATCAACGTAAAAATAAATGATAGTCCAGAAAAGATGTGTGGTATAACAAGGGCGGGACGCCCGCACTAAGTGCATTAGGAAACCAAACGAGTTTGGAAGGAACGCCAAAACGTGTTGGAGAACATTTGCCAAACCGTTTTGGCGTTCCGTTCAAACTTTTTTGGTGCTATTACACACAGAGGCGGGCGGGACGCCCGCGTTCCAGTCCGCGCCGCTTCGCGGCGAAACTTATGTGGTATAACGAGGGCGGGACACCCGCGTTCCAGTCCGCTGCCGCTTCGCGGCGAAACTTATGTGGTATAACGAGGGCGAGATGCCCGCGTTCCAGTCCGCGCCGCTTCGCGGCGAACTTATGTGGTATAACGAGGGGGCAAGCCCCATTCGCTAACGGTTTTTTTGTTTGAAAAATTAGGTTGAAATGAGGTTTTGGCGTGTTGGTGAATCGAAGTTTTTTTCCGCCACCTTTTGGCTTTTGCCCTTTCAGGGCGAGAGTTATTGGGAGCGACTTTTCACAGGGCGTTGCCCTGTGTTATGAGCTTTTTGCCACGTTGGGGCGTAAAAAAATTCGCCGCAATGTAAGATAGCCAACTCCGTTTGTCAAATAGTTATTAAGGTAAGTAAAGTTGGTCGTACATCGCGAATTGGTAAAGCGTGAGTTAGCCGGGAATCAATATCGTCGGTAACAAAATTATGACTATGGTGATGGCGAATGGGAATTTTCAAGTATAAAAAGTATATATTATGAATTTTATAGATTTACGCGATGAAATCAGGAAAGAATCCCAAAAGGGAGATTTTGGTGCGTCTTCAAATTTGATACAAAACAGTATTCTTAGCCTCAATAAACAGGAACTTATTCCGCTCATAACTGAAATAGGTGTTATACCGGAAGATATACGGCATGATTCCAGTGAAGAAAAATTATTTTCTAAAGTATCAGATATTTTATTAGCAAAATGTTTTCAGGAGTTGGGTCTAAAATCAACTGTCAATAAAGAGCGGTCAAGCTGTGCGGATGTTGTGGCGAAAAGTAATTTTCACGGATATACTCTTGTTGGAGACGCAAAATCATTTCGATTAAGCCGGACAGCAAAAAATCAAAAGGATTTCAAAGTAAAATCTATGGCTGACTGGAGAGAAGATAATGATTATGCCGTTTTAGTTTGCCCGTATTATCAATATCCAAAGTCAAAAAGCCAGATTTATGGTCAGGCACTCAATCAAAATGTTTCATTGTTTGCGTGGGAATATTTTGCTATTTTATTGGAGAATAATATTTTTGAAAGTGAAAGTTTGAATGTTTCAAAATTATGGAATATAAGTTTTACACTATCTGCAAATATTAATGTCGCAGAAAGGAATAATTGCTTTTTGTCGAAACAAGACATCATAATAAGATCGTTTATGAATTTACAGGATGATGTTTTTAATGAGTATTTCGAAAAGTACAGAAATAGTATAGTTGCGAGGGGAGAAGATGAAATACAATTTTGGAAAAACAAAATAGCTGAAATAAAGCAATATACAAGAGAAAAAGCCATAGAGGAATTATTAATATCATTGAAACTCAATGCGAAAATCGCTTCGATAAAAAGGTACATTGATTCACTAAGGTAAATAATCAGGACTAGGTATGGATATTTTAGATACGGTAAATCAGGGTAATTCAATAGAGTTGCTTAAAAAGGTTCCCGATAACGTAGTTGATCTCATATTAAGTGATATTCCTTACGGCATAGGAATAGACGATTGGGATGTTTTGCATGACAATACCAATAATGCTTATCTAGGATCAAGCCCTGCCCAAGAAAAAGCGGGTGCCGTATTTCGGAAACGTGGGAAGCCCTTAAACGGATGGTCTGAGGCGGATAGGCTTATTCCGAAACAGTACTATGATTGGGTAAAAACGTGGGCTGGTGATTGGTTTCGCGTCATAAAACCCGGAGCGAATGTTTTTGTGTTTGCCGGCAGACGTTTGGCTCATCGTTGTATCTGTGCCTTTGAAGATATTGGATTTACCTATAAGGATATGCTTGCGTGGGAAAAGGATCGGGCAGCACATAGAGCGCAAAGATTGAGTGTTATTTTTGAAAGAAGGCAAGATATTATTTCAGCGAAAAAATGGTCAGGATGGAAAGTCGGCAATTTACGCCCCGTTTTTGAGCCGATATTATGGTTTTCAAAGCCCTATAAAATTGGTGGAACTATTGCCGACAATGTTCTCCGATACAACCTAGGAGCGTTTAACGAAAGTGTTCTGCGCAAATATGGGCAGGAACCAAATAATATTTTACATTTTCAATCTCGGCAATCCGATATTGGGTTACATCCTACGCAGAAGCCGTTAAAATTAATGGAACTTTTGATTGAGTTATCAACTGTTGAAGATCAAGTAGTTTTGGATCCCTTTTGCGGAAGTGGTACTACATTGATCGCGGCAATTAAGTTAAATAGACATTATATTGGTATTGAGAAAGAAAAAAATTACTATAATGCCGCTTTGAATAGAATAAAAGAGGAAAAATATGATCTTCAGTGTCTATTGATAAAATAACACACCAGCGTCCAATTAAAAAAGTCCGATAGTGCCGATTGGTGAGGATTACTGCTTTTTTGTAATTTTTATCATAAAATGCTGAATTGTAGCTTTTTTCAAATGGCATTGTGTTGATTGATGGTAAAATCCGTAGTAGGTTAAGTCAGCGAACGCAAAAAAATCTCAAGAGAATGTAGTTCAAAAAGAGTCGAAAGTTAAAGTTTCGAGTTAAAATTAATTTCAACAACAATACGCCGGTGTAGCGGGTGTATTAACGTTATAGGAGAATTATCATGAAATCGAAGAATGTTTTTTGGTTTGTGATTTTGGTTGTGTGTTTGGTTTGGGGGTGTGTTGGTTTGTGTGGAGATGTTTGTGGTGAGTCAGGGGTGATTGTTTTTGATTTTGAGTCGGGCGGGCTTGGCGGTGAAGGTTGGAGTGTTGTTGAGGGTGAAAATTCTAAGGCTGTTGGTTGCCGCGAATTTGAGTACAATCGTCCGGCTGTTCCGTATGCGAAGCACGGCAAATTCTATTTGACAACTCTTGAAACTATCTCAAATGATCGTCCGACAGACGATACTATTTGTACTCTCGAATCGCCTGCTTTTATCATTCAAGGAACAGAGGCAAAATTGCTCGTCGGCGGCGGACGGCTTGCGAATACTTACGTGGGGCTTTGCCCAATTCTAAACGACGGTGCCATCGGTAAACCGGTGCGGAAAGCACATGGACAAAATAACGAAAATCTTACCGAGATTGTTTGGGATGTTGCGGACTTACAAAATAAGACTTTTGTTTTGCAAGTTGTGGACAAAGAATCGGGGAGTTGGTCACATATCCGTATGGATAATTTTCGAGTGAACGGCACAATTGATACATCAAAAAGTAATTTGCGGAAAAAGTATCTGAATGATTTGGCGGTTGCCGAAAAAACAAAACTCAACGATATTAAAAAACATCCTCTCATCACCGAAAACCCAATCCTATACGTCACTCGGCAACAATATCGACCCGACCACCACAACACCGCCACACTCTTCCAAAACGGCGAAATAAATACCGCCAGTTTTAGAGGCGGAAGCTCGCTTCGCGTTTGGAATCCGAAAGATGATTCTATAAAAATTCTGCTTGAAGTCCCGAATGGAATTGTTCGCGATCCGTGCTTGTCTTTTGACGCGACAAAATTACTCGTCTCAATACGAAGAGATATAAAAGACGATTACCACATCTACGAATTACAACTCACCCCCTTCCTAAATAACGATCAACCCAAAATCATAATTACCTCTAAACCTGACTCCTCTAAATTTGATTCCGATAAACCTGACTTCTCTAAACCAGACTCCGACGCGAATACTGATTCGGGCAAATTTGAGTCAATCAAAACCGCGTCAATCAAAACCGTGTCAACTAAAACCGCGTCGAATATACCCGCATCAAATAAACCCAATTCCAACAACACCGATTCAAATTCGCTGCTTCGTCAATTGACATTTTTATCTGGTGTGAGTGATATTGATCCGCTTTATTTGCCGTCTGGTGAGATTATTTTTTCGGCAACGCGTGAACCTAAATATTGTATGTGCAATCGTCATATTATGGCAAACCTCTACAAAATGAACGGCGACGGCTCAAATATAAGGCAAATCGGCAAGAGTACACTGTTTGAGGGTCATGCTTCGCTTATGCCGGATGGTCGGGTGATTTATGATCGTTGGGAGTATGTTGATCGTAATTTTGCTGACGCGCAGGGAGTTTGGATAACGACCGCAGATGGTTTTAACCACTCAATTTTTTGGGGGAACAACACGACTTCGCCGGATGGTGTGATTGATGCGAGAATTTTGCCTGATAGTAGTTCGGTTTTTGTTGCGACGTTTACTTCTTGCCATGATCGTCCTTGGGGCGCGATTGCAATTGTGGATCGGCAACGTGGAATTGACGGCAAACAAGCTGTATTGCAAACGTGGCCACCGTCGGCAATCGACTTGGTGGATACGAAAGGTTACGATGCTTTTATGCGAGTGAATCCGAAATTTGAAGACCCGTTTCCGCTTTCTGCTGATTGGTTTCTTGCTGCCGGTACGTTTGGTGAAGGTGAGAAAACAGGAATATATCTGCTCGGTCGCGACGGAACTATGCAACTTGTCCACAAAGATTCGGCAGTACAAGGATGCTTCGATCCGACTCCGATAAAACCGGTTACGCCGCCGCCGATAAATACGCAAGAAGCCGATTTGAAAGACCCGAATGGTTATTTTTACGTCATCAATGTCTACGAAGGATTCGGAATGAATCTTGTCAAAAAAGGTGACGCAAAATTCTTGCGAGTTATAGAATCGCCGGAAAAACAGACATGGTCACCGGAAGGTTGGGACAACGGAACAGGTCAACAAGCACCCGGAATGGCATGGAAAGATTTTAACAACAAACGAATTCTCGGTACGGTTCCGATTGAAGATGACGGCAGTGTTTTTGTGTCTGTGCCGGCGGATACTTTTGTGTACTTCCAAATTCTTGACGAGCAAGGACGGATGATTCAAACGATGCGAAGCGGTGTGGTTGTTCGACCGGGTGAGAAGAATGGTTGTGTTGGTTGTCACGAGGATCGGTTGGCGGCTGTGCCTGCTTTGTCGTATACGCCGAAGGCTCTCGCGAAATCACCGGCAGCAATGAACGGCTGGTACGGCGAGCCGCGATTATTCAGTTACGTCAAAGAAGTACAAGAGCCGGTGTTTGATAAATATTGTGTAACTTGTCACGATTACAACAAAAACGATAACCCAAAAATGCCGATTCTGGCAGGTGATTTGAACACAATTTTCAACGCGTCTTATGTCGAGTTGCATAGTCGCGGATTGGTCAAAGCTGTCGGGGCGGGAACGCACGTAAAATTAAATCCGTATACTTGGGGTTCAACAAAAAGTAAACTCGCCAATGTTCTGATCAATGGACATGATGATCCGAAAGTTGACGAGAAGCGAAAACAACTTGGCATATACTTCAATCGGACAAGCGAACCGGAATTAGTTGATCGCGTGATTACATGGATTGATCTCAACGCGCCGTACTACGGAACTTATTTGACTTCGTTTCCAAAAAACCGTTACGGACGGAGTCCATTGGAGAGAGGTCAATGGAACAAGTTGTCGGAGTTGACCGGAATGAGAGATCGCAAGTTGGACTGGTCAATTTCGTTTACGCGTCCTGAGTTGAGCGGCTGCTTGAGCAAGTGGAAAACCGGCGAGGATAAAAATTCAACCGACTACAAGGAAGCGTTGGCAATTATTGTCGAGGGGAAAAATAATTTAGCCAAAACACCGCGAGGCGAATCACCGAACATCGTAAGCATTCCGCCAAACGACACAAGACAAACAGAAAAATACAACAGACTAAAATCACTTGAAAAACAGATGCGAAACGCCGTCATCAATAACATAAAACTTTACGAAACAGAAACAGGTAAATTGGAATAGTATTGACGGAATCGGCAAAGGCTCTTTTATATTTTTGTAATATATACTTTTGGTACTTGATAATTTCCTTTTTAAAAAATTATCGGGTTGATTTGTATAACCGATATCAAGTCTTAACTTGTTCGCGTCTTGCTATTCATATATCCGCGCCCTTAGTAGCCAACAGACAACAAAATCGCGCCCTTATTTTCCCTCATTTTGCAGTATGTTAATAAGGGCGCGGATTGGATGGAATTTGGGCT
>JAISQS010000311.1 GCA_031274045.1 Planctomycetaceae bacterium
ACGGCTTGCGAGAATATGATATTTGACCCTTTTCAGGATCAGATAAGCGGAACTTTTTTTCAGGCTACAAGCATAACATACCTATAAACCAATAAAAAACATAAACAACTTTTTAACTAACAAAACAGCATGTCAAAAAATTCAATTCAACAAACCACTCCAAACACACCCGACAACTCAAACCACACAAACCAAACCAACATACTCCAAAAAATATTTTCACGAGAACTATATAGCAGTATGATTCGGACATTGAGCTTGCAGACAAAAATATTTTTTCTTGTCTCGTCTGTTGTTCTTGTTGCTTTTGCCGTCCTCACAATGATCGTCTCAAACAAGACCTTCGAGATGGCAAAAAACGACGCTTTCAGCCTCGCACAAGAAACCGCCGACAAATATAAAAACGAAATCAAAGCCGAACTACAAGGCGCACGAATCACCTCCGAAACTCTCGCCACCGTATTCGAAACTTTGAAAGACCACAACCTGACAGACCGCACAATGATGAACGATATTTTGCGGAATACTCTTGCAAAAAAAGAATACATTACCGCATTCTGTATTGCATACGACCCGAATGCGTTGGACGGTAAAGATAAGGAATTCGCAGGGCAAAAGCCTACATACGACGATACCGGACGCTACGCTCCGTATTGGAATAAGTTGGGTGAGAATATTGCTGTTGAGCCGTTGCCTGCTATTGACACGGAGGATTGGTATATTGTTCCAAAGACGACGAAGAGCGAATACATCACCGACCCGTACCCGTATGGACTGCAAGGAAAGACCGTCATGTTGGCGAGTCTGATCTTTCCCGTAGTTCATAAAGATCAATTCATCGGCATTGTCTCCTCTGACATCGTTCTCGATAAATTGCAAGAGATGGCTTCCAAAGTTATGCCGCACGGTCAGTCCGGCTACACCGAAATCTTTTCCAACGCCGGCGCAATCGTTGCCCATCCGAATAAAAATCATTTGGGCAAAGATTTGGCGGAAGCGATTGTATTTGAGATGGTGACTTCCAATCTTGCAAAGATAGATGACGCAATAAAACACGCGGAAGAATATCTCAAAAATAATCCCGTCAAAGATAACAAAAACGAATCCGAAACAAACACTTTCAACAACAACCAAAAATTCATACAACAACTCAAAGACTACAAAACAAACCACGACAATCAAACAATCGATCTGACTTTGCTCAACGCGGACATGGCACGTGAGATGCTCAAAGCGGATTTGCCGCGATTGAAGTATGTTGATGATGCGAAGGACGCGATAAAGGGCGGAAGGTTGTACATATCGGGCAGCCAGGATTTTTACACCGTCTACATGCCGATACAATTCAGCTCCGTTACTACCCCTTGGTCTGTTGCCGTAAGTATTCCGATGTCGCAGATATTGAGCAACGCCCGTGCGTTGCGGAATTATGTTATTATTGTCTCGTTGGTGTCGATTTGTGTTATTGCGTTGGTTCTTTATATTATTGCAAAGAACATTACCAAGCCGATTCTTCTTCTTTCAAAGACCGCGAAATTTCTCGGTGAGGGGCATTTTGACATCGAAGTTCCTACTATCAAAAGCAACGATGAAATCGGCGCGTTGGCGAAGGCGTTCAAATTCATGGCGGCGGAGATAAACATCTTGATCAAGGAACTCCAAGACCACGCCAAAGCACTCGAAGAGAAGAACCAATATCTGAACCGTCTGAATGAATTGAAGGACGAATTCATGGCAAATACTTCGCACGAGTTGCGGACTCCGATCAACGGAATTATTGGAATCGTCGAGTCGATGATAGACGGCGCGACGGGCGATATGACACAAACTCAGAAATATAATTTGGCAATTGTTGCGAACAGCGGGAAGCGGCTCTCGAATCTTGTCAACGATATTCTTGACTTCACGAAATTGAAGAACAAGGACATTCTGCTTCAAATAAAGCCGGTCGATTTGAAGACGATAGTTGATACGGTTGTGGTTTTGTCGAAGCCGTTGGTTAAGGGGAAGGAGCTGGAGTTGGTGAATGATATTGATGCGGGGTTGCCGATAATTGATGCGGATGAGAATCGGTTGCAGCAGATTTTGTATAACTTGCTCGGCAACGCGATCAAGTTCACCGAGAAGGGGAAGGTTCGTATTTCTGCGGTTGTGGACAATGGGATGGTTGCGGTGTCGGTGTCGGACACGGGGATAGGTATTCCGGCGGGCAAGTTTGACAGGATATTTGAGTCGTTTGAGCAAGTGGATGGTTCGACGGCGAGGGAGTATGGCGGAACGGGTTTAGGGTTGTCGATAACAAAGAGGTTGGTTGAGTTGCATGGAGGGTCGATACGTGTTGATTCCAAAATAGGCGAAGGTTCAAAGTTCACTTTTACCGTTCCGAAATCGCAAATCAAACGCGAAGACATCATTTCTTTGGACAATCCGCCGAGATCGATTATTGATATAGAGGACTATAATTTTACCGACGTGCAAATTGCCGATGCCCCAAAGAGCGACAATGCGAAAGGTAAGTACGATATACTTGTCGTTGATGACGAGCCGGTGAATATTCAGGTCTTGAACAACATCTTGTCGATACGGAATTATTCCGTGACAAAAGCATACAACGGGCAAGACGCTCTCAACATGATAAAGGACGGGCAGAAGTTTGATTTGGTGCTTCTTGATGTGATGATGCCGAAGATGTCGGGTTATGATGTGTGTCGGAGTTTGCGGGAGCAGTTTACGTTGTTTGATTTACCGATATTGATGTTGACGGCAAAGAATCAGGTCAAGGACATCCTGTTGGGTTTCCAATCGGGGGCGAATGATTATATAGAGAAGCCGTTTGACAAAGAAGAATTGTTTGCGAGGATCAAGACGCATTTGGACTTGAAGAGTGCGGTGACGGCGGCGAAGGCGGCGAACAAAGCGAAGAGCGAATTTATGGCGAATATGAGTCACGAAATTCGCACGCCGATGAATGCGATAATAGGTTTGACGCACCTTTTATTGGAAACGCATCTTGATGAGCAGCAGCATCAGTATACAAACAACGCACACCGCGCGGCGAGGTCGTTGCTTGGAATAATCAACGACATTCTTGACTTCTCGAAGATGGAAACGGGCAATATGGTATTGGATCGTGTTCCGTTTTCTTTGAAGGAGGTTCTTGATGACATTGATATTATTTTCCAAGAGCAGAGTGTTGAGACGGGGATTAAGGTAATTCTTGAGCGGTCGTCTGATTTGCCGGATGTTCTAATTGGTGATCCGTTGCGGTTGCGGCAAATCTTTATAAATTTGGTTGGCAATGCGTTCAAATTTTCTAATCGTGGTTCGATTACGATTAGTGCGAAGTTGGAGTTGTTGCGTGGTGATTCGGCGGTGGTGATGTTTTCGGTTCGGGACACGGGGATTGGGATGACGCCGGGTCAGACTCAGAAGTTGTTCAATGCGTTCACGCAATCCGATACTTCCATTACGCGGCAATATGGCGGAGTTGGTTTGGGGTTGACGATTACTCGGAGTTTGGTCACGTTGATGGGGGGAAAGATTTCTCTTGAGAGTGAGTTGAATGTTGGGACAAAGGTGATGTTCACGTGTAATTTCGGATTTGATCCAAACAATCAGAAGCTGGTTAATGAAACGGACGCGGCGGCGGGTTCGCCGACGATTATACAGTTGCCGACGGCGCGGAAATCTTTGGCGGGTTCGCGGGTCTTGTTGGTTGATGACAACAAGGTCAATATTTTGGTTGCGAAGGCGATGATGGAGAAGTTGGAGATCAAGGTAACTGTTGCGGTGAATGGAGAGGATGCGCTTTTGAAGTTGTCGGAGGCGGATGTGGCTGGATTTAATCCGGTGTTTGATCTTGTGTTGATGGATATTCAGATGCCGGTGATGGATGGTTTTGAGGCGACTCGTCAAATTCGTTCTAATCCGCGTTATGAGGGATTGATTGTTTTGGCGTTGACGGCGCATGCGTTTGAGGAGGAGATTAAAAAATGTTTGGACAATGGCATGAATGGACATCTTGCCAAGCCGATCGACGTACATGTCTTGCACAAAACTCTCCGTCAATTCTTGCTGCATGATACGGAATAGATATTAAACGCATCCGACAACGGGGGCGGATTACGCGCCGGTATTGTATGGTCGAGGCTTGCCCTCGTCCCGATGGATCGTGAAACGCATTGGTAACGTAAGGAGGACAACCGACAACATAAGGTGGACAACCGGCAACGTAAGGTGGGTAACCGACCGCTGGGCGGTTACGTTTTCGTCGAGCGGAGCAAGACGAAAACATTGGGGGCGGAAAACGTGTTGATATACCAAATTGCCCAAAACGTAGGGCGTTTTGGTTTTGCCGGTGCGTGTTGGCGATCCAGTTGTCGGCTTGCGCCGACGCAACCGCCCGGCGGTCGGTTACCCACCTTACGTTCTCCGACACGTCTTGGCGTTCAGTTCAAACTTGTTTGGTTCTATTACGCACAGAGGCGGGCGGGACGCCCGCGTTCCAGTCCTTCGCCGCTTCGCGGCTATTGTGGATCAACACGTTTCACGCCCCAACTGTCGGCGAGTACGCCGACGTTATTTACCAAGAAGTTGGTCTGTTACCTTACGTTACCGTTTATCACGGGGTTGTTGATGTTGTTGGTTTTGTTTGAGAAGTATTGGTTTATTAGGTTGAAGAAGTTATTTTCGTTGTTTGTGGAGCAGATTGAGTTGCGGAATTGTCTGGAGTATTTTTGTCCTGTTGCGTAGTGGCAGACGTGTTTTCGTAGTTGGATTATTGCGTGTGTTTCGTTTAGTTGTTGTCTTAAAAGATCGTAGTGTAGTCTTATCAAATTTTTTAATTCTTCAAAACTTGGTTCCGGCGGTATTGGTCTGTTTTCAATTTTTGCTCTGATTTGCTTGAATATCCAAGGTTTTGCAATCGCCGCGCGACCGATCATTATTCCATCAACAGGATAATTTTCTAACCGTTCAACCGCATCCTCTACCGTTTTAATATCGCCGTTGCCGTAGAGTGGAATTTTTTTTAGTTTTGGTTTTATTGCCGCAATCGCATCCCAATCCGCTCGTCCGCTGTACATTGCCGACGCGGTTCTGCCGTGAACAATCACGCCGCTCGCACCAGCCGATTCTATCGCTTGCGCCACATCAACCGCATTGATTGAATCATTCGTACAGCCAAGCCGTATCTTTGCCGTCACCGGAATTTTGCCCGCCGCAACAACAACCTTCTTGACAATATCACCAATACGATCAGGATACCGCAAAAGATACGAACCACTCGCACTCTTGCCCGCAATACGATCCGCCGGACAACCAAAATTCAAATCTATCCCGCAAACCCCAAAATCACACGCCAAACGAGACGCAAACTCAGAAAGCGTATCCGGCGAATTGTCCCAAATTTGAACCGTAACCAATGACTCACCACACACCCCCCAAAGCCGCGAAGGAAACTCACTCGAACGTAACTCCAACTCAACAAAAGAACGAGCCGAAACCATCTCCGTCTCGATAACATCAACCCCGCCAAAAATACGCAACAACTCACGAAAAGCATAATTCGTAAAACCAGCCATCGGCGCAGAAAGAAGCTTATAAGATTTGTTCATGCTAAAGTCCGGTAAATAATTTTAGATTGTTGATTGTGGATTGTAGATTTATTGTTGATCGTAGATTTGTTGATTGTATACTTTTTACACTTGAAAATTCCCCTTCACTATCGCAATCAAAATGATATTGTTACCGACAATGAGTCTTTGCCAATTCGTAACTGGTAACCAACTTCCCCATCCCTTAATAACCAATGAGCCCCCCAGCCACGCGCCCTTATTCCCTTATTCGTTAACCATAAAGTTCACGATCAAATTTGAGGCGAATTGAATCCAATATAGCGATTTGCTTTGACTTTTGGCGATTCGAAATTGAAAGTACAGACGCAATGCATTGCGTCTC
>JAISQS010000329.1 GCA_031274045.1 Planctomycetaceae bacterium
TGACAAGTTCCGGTTGTGCGATGTAGTCGTCTGATCGGTAGTTGTATCCGTGTTGATATGATTGGGAGACTCGCGGGCGATGGCAACCCCATTTTTCCCAACCTTGAATCCACGAACACTCATAAGCAAACCACGAATAACCATTCCCATAAAACCAATCCCACAACCGAACCGGATACCAACTCAAGTCAACCTTGTTCCGTAAAACTTTGTAGCAAACAGTTGCTTCTGTTACGGGTGATCCGAAGAAATATTTTGCGCTGATTTTTACATTGAATTTATCGCCGAGCGTCACCGGCTCAACCGGCGAATCAACCGTCACTTCATATTCCGGCTTTTTATATTCCTCGACTAAAAAACACTCATCATTATATGGTATAAACATTCTCTCGTCCGAGTAAAAGTAAATTGAGTATGAACCGAGAGCAGCTTTTTGGGGCAGATTAAATGTTGCGGTCGTACTGCCGTAGTTGTCTAACTTAACTTTATCATTCTGCAATATTCTTTTTCCGTCGGGGTCGCTGATTGTGTAACCGATATTTTTTCCAGCCCATTCGCTTACGTTTTTTTTGTCGTATTGTACTGTGCTTATCCATACCTTGAGTTCGACTTTATCATTCGGTCTGTAAACCGGTCTGTCTGTGATTACAAATGATTTGACCTGTTTATATTCTTTGTTGAAGTTTTGTTTGTTGTTGTCCGGCAAAATATTATCCAAACCGTGCGTCGCAAACCTTCCGTCCGCATTACTCGCGATAGTCAAGAATTGATGATACGTTCTATCATCTGATTTATTTTTTAATATTTTCTTGTCAACAAACGCGAGTCCATTCTTGTCTGTTTTTCGTTCTATTGATTGCATCATTAAATATTTTTTTTTATTTTTTTGCGAACTTTCTGTCTTGTGGAAGTTGAAACATTGAACATTGGCATTTTTTATCGGTTCGCCTGTCACCGCGTCGGCAACAAACCAACAAAAACTATCCATCAACTCCCTTTGAACAATAACAGTATCATTGAGCCGCACAATTGCGTTGCTTATGTTTCCGTTTTCCATTTCAGCTTTGACAAAATAGAAGCCGGGTTCACTCACAGGTAAATGGAAAATAACAGCAGAGTCAAAGTGATCTTTTGCAGGAATCAAATCTTTGTCAATTGTAATAATTTCTTTTTCGAGATATTTTTCTTTCGCCTCATTTATTTTTTGCAATGTTTGTTCAACAGGCATGTCGTTGCGTGCGATACTCAGTACATTAAAAAAGCGGCGGTCAAATGTGTCGGGAACAAGTGTGTCTAATGCGTTGATCTTCTTATATTTTGCGATACTTGATTTGATTTCATCAATGACAACTTTTTTTTTGAACTTCTGTATTGATAGTTTGACGTGTTTACCGTTTCGGAATACGTATCTCAAATTTGCGTTTGTGCCGTCTATGGTTGAGCCGCGTGCAAATTCTCCCCAATTGTCTTTTATTTGAGAGAGTGCTTGTCTGTATTCTTTTACAATGTGCGAATATTTGGAATCATTCGCAAGACTATTGATCCTTGTTTCGTAAATCTTCGCAGCTTTTGTGAATTGATTTCTATGCAAATATATTTGAGCGAGAGTGTCACCGAACCTTGATTGTTTTTCATAAATTTCGCGAAATATTTTTATGAAATTATGTTCATCGGGCAGCTTAAAATATTTTATACCGCCCGGCACGTGAGCAACAGTTTCATCGTCCTTGAGCGTTTTCAGCATATTGATC
Source organism: Planctomycetaceae bacterium (assembly GCA_031274045.1). Classification (GTDB taxonomy): domain Bacteria; phylum Planctomycetota; class Planctomycetia; order Pirellulales; family Thermoguttaceae; genus WRKP01. Next base: position 1,752 of record JAISQS010000329.1, read on the forward strand.
AATGCGGTTAATTGCGGATTATTTTTCCTTATTTCAAATTGATAGATCGGATCATATTTTGATAACAAATTGCCGTTATCATAAAGTTCCTGGCAGATATACGCGTGAGTTATCAAAGTATCAATGTATACTTGCGGATCGAGTTTTGCGGCTTGGTCGAGAGTCCATCTCCAACGTTCGCCGTCGTTCTTTGCGCTTTCAAAAGATGCCGGTATGTTGTAAAAGATAGGGTTTCCTTCTTTGTCTACGGCGGCGATAGCGTACTGTGGAATTTTGTAAGGTTTATCTTGGTAGTCAGGAATTTTTGATATGTCGGTGAGAGATTGCAGCGGATAACCGCGATGATAGTACAATATATCTGCCATGTTGACAAAGAAATTTGCGGCATCGGTTTTATTTTCATCATTCAACACTCGCGGCATCATTTGGACAAAAAGCCGCAACGCAATAACGCGATCACGCAGATGCGAATCCGCAAATAAACCGTTTACAATTTCCGTCTTCGCGCGGATAAATTTATCATTGATAAGGTACCCTCTATGTTCGATTGAGTTATAAATGTTCGCAATCTGCTCAACAATACGCCAATCATCTTTATGAAACTCCAATGCCCTCTCAATAAATTCATCAACCTCAGCTACACGATCCGTGTCTGACAAAATACTAGCTGCTAATGCGATAGCGTTCAAATCTACAAGTCGTTTTGAATTAGTTGGATTGATCGGTGCGAAAATATGTTTTACCAAAAAGTCATAAGCTTCTTTCTCACGCTCAAGCGACATCAAATGATCAATATGACCCATATTCAATAAATCAACAGTATTCGCATCATTTGCGAAACAGGTTGTTGAATTGTTTATTGTCAAATTAGCGAATTGAAAATTGCTCAACTGCGAATATGCAACAGAAAGAGTGATCGCAAAAAATGCGATCACGGCGAATGATTGTAAGTAACGTTTCATGTTTTTTGTGTGTGGTTAAAAGTTTTAGTGAGAGGTAAATTTTGGTTAACGATTGCGAGATCAAGTTGAATGTCAACGCAAGACGGACGGCATTGAATTGTGATAGAAAATTTCTAGAATGCAACGCATGACAAAATTTCAATAGACAATTAAGATGCGTTTTTTTGAGAATACGAAACAATCAAAAAATACGAAACACAACAAATAATTTTTTTAACGCGAAACACGCTAAAGAACGAAATTCGCGAAAGTGGTTTTTAAAAAAATGTGTTTATTAAAATTTCGCGTATTTTGTATTTTCGTGTATTTCGCGTTGAAAACAATTTTTAGAAAATTAATTTTTGTTTATTTCGCATCTTTCGTCCGATTCGTATTCTCAAAAAAGTTGCGCGGCAAATTTAAAAGCTGCTGGAAGGTATATGTCAAGTATTGTGAGTATGTAGGTTGAAGATCATTTGTTCGGCGAAGATGTTGCTGAAGTCTGGTATTTCGGCTAGGTTTATTGGGTGAGTGTGTTGTCGTAATTTTTTTGCGGTGTCTTTTATTCTTGCGTCAAACAGAGCCATTCTTGCGCCGGCGAGTGAAGTGTTGCCGCAAATTTTTACACGTTCCGGCGGCATTGTTGACGGAATAAGACCAAGACAACACGCCGACTCAAACCGAATAAAACTACCAAAACCACCAGCAACATAAAACGTCGATACATCCGAAATCTCCAACCCGACATGACGCAACAACAACTTTATCCCCGCACGAATCGCCCCCGCCGCAAGTTGCACTTGGCGAATATCTTTTTGAGTAATGACAATTGCCTCATTCGTTTTGCCCGACTCTTCCTCTTCAACCAGCACAAATACTGGATGACCATCAACGATTCGCCACTTACTCAAAAACGGCGTTTTGGCGGTTACATTGAATCGACCGTTCGGCAAAATTAACTCACTCTTGAGCATCTCACAAACAACATCCATCAACCCGCTTCCGCATATACCGACAGGCGGTTTGTTGTCAATTGTTGAAATCTCAACTCCGCCGTCACGCAAAGTAACATGATCAATTGCACCCGACGAAGCCGCCATGCCGTACTCAATTCGACCACCCTCAAACGCAGGACCAGCCGCTGTCGCCGACGTGTAAAACTCACCCTCATGACACAACACCAACTCTCCATTCGTACCAATATCAAGCAAAAATGTCGTATCAGATCGACGGTTCATACCTGTTGCCAAAACACCGGAGACCAAATCACCACCAACAAAACCACTAAATATCGGCAACGTCTCAACAACTCCAACATCCGAAAACATAATCCCAATATCACCACCGGAACACACTGAATACTCCTCACAAGGTGGAACAAACGGATAACAACCAAGAGGTGAAGGATCAATCCCAAGAAAAATATGTTCCATCACCGTATTGCCCGAAACAATAAGAAGCGATATTTCCGTTGCGCTAATTCCGGCAATCGCAGAAAGAGACTCAATCATGTCATTGACCTGACGAACAATAAGCGTCTGAAAAATCGCCAAAAAAGAAGGCTCCTCTATAATCCGCTGTATCCGCGAAATAACATCATCACCAAAATTACGCTGCGGATTCACACAAGAAACCACTCCCAACAGAGTTTTTTGGACAACATTTGAATCAGATAAATTGACCGCAGCAAAATCATTAGGCGAGTTTTCAAGCAAATGAAGTTCCGCTGCCAATGTCGTTGTCCCAATATCGAGAGCGATTCCGTAGCGATGTTGTTCGCGTCCGAACAGTGTCGGATTTTCTGTGATGAAAGTGTTTTTTTGGATGGCGACGGATTCTGTTTTTTTTGACGTATCTGGTATTGCGATGGTAATGTTATCGTTTATGGTAACTTGACATGCGGGTTTCATTTGTCCGTTGATTTGTACTCTGCATTTCCCGCATGTTCCGTTGCCTCCGCAATCTTGCCGCAACAACTCGCCTGCATTTGTCAAGACCGAATTAAGTTTCGCCCCCGCGTCTGCGTTTATGATTCTGCCTGAATGTTGGAGTCTGATTTGGTATGTCACAATTGTTTTTTTATGTTTTATGTTGATGACAAAAAAATGTTTTTTTGATTTTCAATATTGTGTAAGGCTTGTAGTCTGAAAAAATGTTCGTTATTTTTCTTTATTTTCTTTTGAATATTTTTTTGCGTTTATGTTTGCGGCGGCGGTTAGTAGTGTGGTGATATTGGGGATGATTTCGTCTTCGTTTTTTAGGGTTTTGACGACTTCGGTGTTGTTGTTCCATTCTGGTTTATCTCGTTGGTCGAAGACGGTCATTCCGCGAGTGATTTGACCTATTGTTTCGACATCGCAAGCCATTTCGTCTGTTATTGCGTATTCGGGTCTTGTTGCGAGCATGTATGAGATTAGATCGTGAATGTGGATTCCTTCGATGCCGAATTTTTGTCTGTATGATCTGAAGAATGGCAATGACATATTTTTGTAGAATTTGCCGAGTTGGTTTTCGTCGTCGGGCAATTTGTCCAGATCGTCAAGAGTGAATATCAAGCGTTCGGTAACGTCGAGTGGGACGATTGTTTTTGTGCAAGGTGCGTTTAGTACGGTTTTCGCGGCAGCCGGATCAGCGTAGAAATTAAATTCGGCGCAAGGAGTAATATTCCCTTTTGCCGCGACGGAACCGCCGGTGATATACAGATGCCGAACAAGACCGGGCAGACTTGGGTCGCGGGCAAATGCTCTTGCTATATTGGTGAGTGGTCCCATGCAGATCACCATAACGTTTTCGGGATCGTTTCTGATTGTGTCGCAAATAACTTTTTCGGCGGGGTGTTGTGTCCGCAATTCGGCAACAGGTAATTGCACGCCGCCAAGTCCGTCAACTCCATGCAAAGTACCAAAATCAAGCGGCAGATCAATATCAGCAACTCCACCCATCCCAATACGAGGTAAACGAGACGGATCAATAAACTCAATCACAGCCTGCAAATTTTTCGCAGCAACAGACGCAGGAACACTGCCGCCAACACTAGTTATAGCAACTATCTCAACTGCCGGATCATACATCGCCGCACAAATAACAAAAGCATCAACAACACCGGGATCAACATCCAACAAAACCTTCTTAGGCATCTTACCCCCAATCTTCACAACAAAAATAAACACAAAAAAGAACAAAACATAATGCTCATGTAAGGTCTCGTGTTGAGGAGTTAATTCGCTTAATTTACGTGTTCAGCCCAAACAAGAGCAACTTCGCAAATAACAAAAACACCAAAAAAACAACAACACAATATCATATATTAAAATTCACAATAGACAATCACACAACAACACAAAAAACAAGACCCCGTCACACCACATAACTTTCAACAAATTACTTTGAATACATCAATGAAATGCATTCGCGTGACGTTAGCAACGGTAGCTTGCCTCCGACGAAATGGGACACGAAACGCATCGGCGTACTCGCCGACAGTGGGATCGTGAAACGTTATAAGGCAACGTAAGGTGGGTAACCGACCGCCGGGCTTTCTTGGTGAATAACGTCGGCGCAAGCCGACAACTGGATCGCCAACACGCACCGGAATTTCTATCGCCCAAAACCAAAAAACGTTGGCGTTGTAGGAGCGAGTCTTGCCCCTTGTTATACCACATAAGTTTGCCGCGAAGCGGCGACGGACTGGAACGCGGGCGTCCCGCCCGCCTCTGTGTGTAATAGCACCAAAAAAGTTGGAACTGAACGCCAAAACGGGTTGGCAAATGTTCCCCAACACGTCTTGGCAAATGTTCTCCAACATGTCTTGGCGTTCCTTCCAAACTTATTCGGTTACCTAATGCACAGAGGCGGGCGGGACGCCCGCGTTCCAGTCCGTCGCCGCTTCGCGGGGAACTTTGTGTTACTAAGGGAGATGGAATTAGGTAACCAGTTGCGGATTGGTTGAGACTCAATATTGGTTATACAAATTTGCACGATGACATAAAAAAAAGGAATTATCAAGTACAAAAGGTATAACCGCGACCTTGTGAATGCTAGGAAAATTATTCGTTGTTCCAATCTATGATGAAATTTTTTGCGTGGTTTATTCCTAGTGCGATTTCATCTTGGCTTGGTTTGAATTTTGCGAACTTGACCATGTCGGAAGATTCCAGAAACAGGCGGAGTTTGCTTGCTAGTTCTGTTGAGATTTTGTTTCTTATCTTTCTGTTTTGGGAGACTTCTTGCAAGAATTCTTCGGTTGTTAATTCCGGCACGCGAATAGCAGTCTGACACTCAATATACCAACGAACAACACCAGACAACTCTATAAAAAATAACTTCACATCAACCTCATGCAGCCGCCGCTCAATCAAATCAGCTATTTTGGACAACGCGATTTCTTGCGGTGTTAATTCCGGCTCTTTGGACTCACTCTTTTTTCGCCGCATCATCACAACCAACAAAATAATTATCGCAACGATAAATAACACAATCAAAATAATCCAAATAAAATTATTCGACGCAATTTGAAATAATTCATAACCCGTCAAAAGCGAATCCAATGATACCTTGCTCGGATCAATTTGAGATTCTATATCAAGAGCCGTTGCGGGTAGCTCAACAACGGATTCTTTTGCCGGTATATTCTGCTCATCTGAACGGAGCGAATAAGTTATCGGAATAGACCAGATTGGAGTTGTTCCGGCTTGTGTTGGAATTGTTTTTATGATTAGAGTTTTCTTTTCGGTTGCCGGTTTTGTTGCGGTTATTTCTTCGTTGACGCTCAATATTTTCAACGTCCCGATAGATTGACCAAAATCAGGAAACGATACTTTGAGAGTCAAATCCGCCTCAACTTCAAGACGAAAAATGATCGTATCATATAGTTGAGGTTTTGCCGGAGAGACGAGCAACTTGACAGTGACCTTCGAGTCATCCGAAGCAACACTCCCAAGCTCACGAACCTCCGCACAACATACCAGCCCCGCCAAAAATAATATTCGTACAAAAATAACGACAACAACAAAACGATATGCGTAACGTATCATAAAATTATTTGAGTATAAAACGTAAAAAAAAGACTTCCCACAAATAAACCCGCGAACATAAATTGTAATATGTCAGCGAAAATTGACAACGCGATATTAAAACAAAAACAGAACAACCTTTTTTGACACACAGACGACACAGATTATCAAGATTTGCGCAGATTTCTTTATAAATGCCTGCTCTTCTTTATCTGCGAATATCTTTAAAATCTGTGTTATCTGTGTGCTAAAAAAACTTAAGGATGTATTACGAAAATGCAAACGTACATTTTGTTTTTCTTTGATTGCGTCGAACAACTGATCCGCACGCGGCTGATTATTTTTTTGTCCAAAATGTCTCGCTTGAATTAGCGCAACGAATAAATTATAGACGCGGTATGTTGTTGACTTAAATATTTATTGACAAAATCTCTATTGAGATGTGAAAATTTATAGGAACTTTTGTAATTTATCTGAACAAAATTTAAACTGTTTCAGTATGCTTTGTCATCTTTCAAAAACTGGTATAATTGAAATTCGCAATGGATTGACGGACGCGCTGGGTGTGATTTCGGTACGTTCGATCAATCCTTATTTTGTTAATAATAATTTGCGTGCAATACTGATTTTATTCGGTGTTGCATTATCCGATAACAATATAAATCAAAGTGTCCGAAATAGTATTTCCCCCTCAACGTCCCGCACGTACTAAGATAGTTGCGACGGTTGGTCCGGCTTGTGATAGTGAAGAGATGCTCACGCAACTTATGTTGTGCGGTGTGACTGTTTTTCGATTGAATATGGCTCACGGCAGCGGCACCGAAGATGCCCAACGCCGTCTTGATAGTATTCGTTTGGCTGCGTCTAAATTGTGTCGTCCGATAGGAGTTTTGGCGGATCTTGCCGGACCTAAAATGCGGCTTGGCGAGATAGCGGGCGGCTCGTATTTTTGTGATCCGAAAATTCCGATACGCTTCGTTCGCGGCGAACAAGTATCAGCACCAAACACGTTCACAACAACCTATGATTGTCTGATTGATGATGTGAATGTTGGTGATAGTGTTATGTTGGCGGATGGTACGGTAACGCTTCGGGTCTCCGAAAAAAATTCTGACTCGATTGTTTGCAATGTTCTTCAAGGCGGTTTTGTCCGAAGCCGTCAAGGTGTGAATTTGCCCGGTGTCAAATTAAGTATTAGGACATTGCAGCCGCATGATATTGTTCATGCGAAGTGGGCAGTTGGTGCCGGAGTTGATTTTCTTGGTTTGAGTTTTGTTCGTAGTGCGGATGATGTGCATGAGTTGCGTGAGATATTAGCGGAGACGGCACACGAGAATACGGGTTTATTTGGGGAAATTCCGCATATAATTGCAAAGATAGAAAAGCAAGAAGCGGTTGAGAAGATAGATGAGATTATTGATGCTGCGAATGGCGTGATGGTTGCGCGTGGTGATCTTGGGGTCGAGTTGGACATAGCCAGAATTGCGACGGTGCAAAAGATGATAATCAATACGTGCCGTAGAAAATTGAAGCCTGTGATAGTTGCGACGCAGATGCTTGAGAGTATGCACACGCACACGATACCGACGCGGGCGGAAGCTACCGATGTCGCAAACGCAATCCTCGACGGCGCAGACGCGACAATGCTTTCAGGCGAAACGGCTGTCGGCGAATATCCTATTGAATCGGTCAAAATGATGAACAGAATCGCGGAAGAAACGGAGAAGTTTATTCCAAAAAAAGCTTGGGCGAATTATGCCGACGACAAATTTCCGCATCATTTCAGCGAACATCATCGCAACGGAAAATCCGTAACAAACGCAATCTGCGAAGCAGCGGTCAAACTTGCGGAGACAATAGACGCAAAAAGAATTTTGATCGCGTCACGATCCGGCGTGTCGGTAATGGGCTTGTCAAATTTGCGCTCGTCCGCACAAATTATCGGGACAAGTCACAATCCGCGAGTTCTGAATAGAATGAATCTCTATTGGGGGGTGATTCCGATTATGAATGTGCCGGAAGAACCGCGTGATAGTTTGCGTGAGATTGTTGAGGTTGGCAAGCGTGCGGGTAGATTTGAGCGAGGTGATCGGCTAGTGTTGGTCAGCACAATGGGACATTCCACAGTAAATCACAATATCATTTACGCGCATGTCGTAGATTAAAAAAACGTAACCATTCACATTTATATAATATAAGCACGCAGATAACACGGATATAACAGATTTACACGGATGGAACAATATAAACATAAAAGAATTGATGAATAAAATTACTGATTATTTCGGATTTTGTGGGGATTCCCTTCGTATCATTTATCAATACGCGACATCAACGCCCTGAAAGGGCAAAATACCATAGCGTAGGGCAACGCCCTACGATAATTGATTGTAAATAACCTTCGCCCCAACGGGGTAATAATATCAGACCAAACGGAAGTTTTTAGTTTTCAGTTTTAATATAATCCTTACTGAAAACTCACTACTAAAAACTACCTTTATTGTTGATATTATTGGGGCGTTGCCCCGAGTGGTGTTTGTGAATCCCTTTCGTAGGGCGTTGCCCTACGCTATGATATTTTGCCCTTTCAGGGCGTTGATACAACACATTGATACGGTGAAGGGCAAAGTAGAGACATAATGACTTGCGCCTCTACAAATCATGCTGATTGCAATTGAAATGGGAACTTTCAAGTGTAAAAAGTATAAATAAGGTTTGTTTTGCGACAGCGTTGGGGTATTTCATTGATATATTACAAAAAGTAGAATCACTACAATCGGCATAATAGTACCATGCCCTACAACGCTAACGGTACATTTTCTAACTTTGTCTGCACATACACGGCGAATCAATCCGATCTGCGAATAACAATCGTTCGATATTTGTGTGTTCAAAAAGCAGTATCTGTGTTGCGCGGAGTACGTTTTTTTGAGACAGAAACAAATGTCGAGTTAGTAGTGACCTATTAAAAACACATGTTTATAGCAAGGAAGTTATCATGTTTTCTGTTTATCAAAAAACACTAGCATCACCGATGTACGTTAATTTTTGGGGGCAAGATTCTCTCTCAAAAGCTTCAGTTTTATCAACAAAATCATCCGCCGAAGAAGCCAATCGTACCGAACAATCTGAAATCTCTAACGGAAATGAACCGGATGTTGTTGTTCTTTCTGGAGAGGGAATCAAGGTCAGCGAGTCTTTACAAAAAGAAAAAATCGATGAAGTAAACCAACAATTGGAATTAGATTTGTCTCGTTATGAAAGGCTATCTGTTCTAAGTCGAGATTACTTGCGTTATAAAGG
>JAISQS010000488.1 GCA_031274045.1 Planctomycetaceae bacterium
TGGGCGGCACGGGATTCGAACCTGTGACCTCTGCCGTGTGAAAGCAGCGCTCTAACCAACTGAGCTAGCCGCCCAAATCCAACAATCTTTTGCCCTCAACCAAATAAAATCAGTCAGGCAAAATCAAATCAATTCGCTTTGATCACGGCGAAACTTGCACACCGCAAATTAAACGCGGTACAAGTTAAACGCAATCAAGCCGGCGGTTCAAATTTCTTGTCTGAAAACGAACCGTTACCCTTCTCATCAACCACATCCACAAGCGGTATCTCAAATTTACAAGAGTCACTGATACTGTTTCCGCTTGTTCGTGTCTTGTTATTTTTGGAGTGAACTTCGCTCATTCCTTTCTTAAATTCCATAATCGCGTTGCCGATTTTTCGTACCACGTTTGGAAGTTCTTTACCAAAAATTAACACGCCGACAATCATCAGAACAATAAGATAAAACGGTGAAACTCCCATTTCATGCCTCCGCTTCGTCTTTATTCTTTATGTTGACTTTATCGGCAACATTGACGGCATCGTTGACATCGTCCTCAATACCGGCAACACCTTTCTTGAACTCAACCACACTGCGACCAAGTGACCGCATCACACTCGGCAGTCGATTGCCAAATAGCATAAACGCTATCAACAACACAACCGCAATCGTTATCGGACTCGCAAGCGGTCCATAACCAAATAACACTGACATCTTTCACTCCTTTCACCGAATTTCATCGGCAAAAAAAATTTTCAAACATGCTCAAACTTCATACTCCATCAAAAAAAATACAAGCACAACCTTGTGCATGTAACAAACAAAAAATTGTCGCGACTTGACAACACAATCAAATTTGTATCACCACATCACTCACAATTTTTGCAAAGTATACGTTGAAAATTCATTTTGACAATATGCCGATCAATATTATTCCGCATTATTCCGCCGCGCAAGATATGTACGAAGTTTTTTGTCCAATGCAATCAGGGTATCTTCTCATTATATAGGTGACAGTTTAGAATTCGGACTGGCGGTTTGACAAACGAAGATGTCGGTATGAAGATAGTTTTTTAGAGAATACGAAATAAACAAAATAAACTAAACAGACGAAATTTTGCCATAAATTCTTTTTGTTTATTTTGTGTTTTTCTTTTGTTTCGTATCTCAAAAAATGGTGTTGTATGTGGTGTAATAATTGTCGGTGTTATCCGGCAGAAACGCAAATAGATGATTTATGACAAAGGAACATAGTCGTGTTCTTGTGCCGGTTTCGCATCCGCTTGGCGGGATTCGGACTTACATGCTCTACAATTTCAGGCAACTTTATCTGGAAGGATTCCGTTTTACTTTCCTCTCCGAAGCGGGTGATGCTTTCGATTCGTTCAAAAATGATTTGAGCGGTTGGGGCGAAACGGATTTTATTGAATTTCCCAAAAGCAGCGGAATCATAACCATTATGAAAACCATTCATAAAACGCTCAAAAACAGATCATTCTCGCTCATTCATTCGCAAGGTCTCAAAATCGGGACCGAAACCGCAGCCGTAAATTTTTTCAAACATATCCCGCATTTGATAACATTGCACGACGTTATTGTTCCGCACAACCAAATACCGGGCAAATTTAAAAGATGTAAGAAAGCTGCTATCTCTTTTTTTGCACGAAGAGCCGCCGTGATAATACCTGTCTCCAAAGATTGCGAAACAAATCATCTGCAAATTTTTCCGGCATGGAAACGGGGATCGGTTAAAGTTGAAACGATTTTTAATGGTGTTGATGTTGAGCGTTTGAATAGTTCGCGGATAAATTGTGAGCGCGGCGGCGGATCAAGTTTACGCGAAGAATTCGGGATTGATTCCAATATTGTACTTGGCGGTTTTTTCGGTCGGTTTATGTATCAGAAGGGATTTGATCTTCTTTTGGATGCGTTGATGTTGCTTGATCAACGCGGCTATGGTGATCGGTTTCGGATGGTTGTAACCAAAGACTTGAACGGTTTTTTTAACGAAACGATTCAGTCAACATTGAGTAATCCCAAAGTTGCCCGAATGGTTCATTTTATTGATTCGTTGTCTGATATTGTTCCGTTGTTGTTGCAAGTTGATGTTACTGTGATTCCGTCTCGTTGGGAGGCTTGTCCAATTTTACCGATGGAATCTCTTGTGCTTGGGGTTCCTGTTATTGGGTCTGATTGTATTGGTCTTCGTGAGGTATTGCGCGGTACGCCGTCAATTGTTCATCGGAGTGATGACGCAGAATCTCTTGCGGCTGTGCTGATTGATTTTATTGAGCGACCGACAAAAAATGCGGCTGCGGATTATGTTGCCGATGCGGTCAAAAGATTTGACGTACGCAAGGCAACAGATCAGTTGCTCAAAATTTATCAGTCGTTTTGTGTTGTACATTGACCTGTATCAAGTAAGAAAATACTGATTATTTCGTTTTTTGTGGGGCTTTTACATCGTGCCTTTTATCAAGCACTGTATCAATACAATGTATCAACGCCCTGAAAGGGCAAAATATCATAGCGTAGGGCAACGCC
>JAISQS010000569.1 GCA_031274045.1 Planctomycetaceae bacterium
TGGTTATTAAGGGATGGGGAAGTTGGTCACCAGTTACGAATTGGCAAAGACTCATTGCCGGTAACAATATCATTTTGATTGCGATAGTGAAGGGAATTTTCAAGTGTAAAAAGTATAAATTTTATTATTTCGTTAATTTTATTTTTTCGTTTTTGAGTTATGTTTTTTTGACTCGTGTTTGACAAAGGGGTGTTATTTTACGCACGCTTATTTTTCTTTGTGTTGGTGAAAAAATGTGTTGGCAAATGAAAAGGGAGCCGAGAGCGAAAACTAATTATTTCGAGCCTAAGAAGAAGAAATAAACCGGTATCGAAATGAAAGCCAATGTCACAACGATTGCGTACAATTTGGCGATTATTTGGAGACGCGGCAGCCATTTTGAGTTATTTGCACCGATTGATTGGAATGCACTCCAAAACCCATGCGAAATGTGAAAATACAAGGCAATTACCCAAACGATATACAAAACGCAATAGTACCATTGGCTAAATAGATTAACCAACAGATCGTAGGCGTTTTTCGGTTCGTGTCCGAGTATGCTTTGCAATTGCATTTTTGACCAGAAGTGAAAAAAGTGTAATCCGAGAAAACCGACTACTATCACTCCCAAAACAAACATGTTTTTTGAAGCCCATGAGGATGCTGCCGCTTTGTTGACTACCAGATATTTGACGGGGCGGGCATCTTGATTTCTCAATGTAACAATAATTGAGCAGATGATGTGAACGATAAAACCCAACGCCAATACTGGCACCATTACTTGTACGAATATGTTGGTATCCATAAATTCGCAGGCGGCTTCGTAAGCTTTACGCGAAAACAACGCCGTCAAATTCAAAGATACGTGTACCACAAGAAAAATCACCAAAAATAAACCGCTCAGGCTCATTATCAGTTTTTTGCCGATTGAGGAACAAAAAAAGTCTATCATACTAATTTAAAACTATTTTAAACTGTTTACGTTTTAATATTTCGATTAACGCCGCCTGTTGATTTATTTGGCAACAGGCAAGCACACTTTCAAACCGCCAAAACTTTCATGCACAAAATATGCCAAAAAAAATTTGTCGTATTATTGTGAACACTTTGACAACGAGTAATACGGGTTCGCGTCCGTTATTAGAAAATTTTCAAACAACAAGATTCGCGATTCGCATGAAAACCCGTTTGTAATTGCAAGTAACAATTCGGTCTTCTCACGTGATTCCAATCCGCAAAACGAATCAAAATCAACAAGGCGAATAATTGTACACAAATTATCTGAACCCGCCAGACGGTCTACCCGTAACCCTAAAAAATCACATCCAACATAATCAATTTCATAACAGCGACCACCCAATTCACGCAAGATATGTAATACCAATTTCTCCAATTTCTATTGCGTAATTTTTATTCGGGTGAATAATTCACAGGAAGTTAATGGGGTAATATTGTCAACAGATTTATATAGATTAGTTTTTTTAGCACGCAGATAACGCAGATTGTCAGGATTTTGCGCAGATTTTTTTATAAATGCCTGTTCTTCTTTATCTGCGAATATCTTTGAAATCTGCATTATCTGCGTGCTAAAAAAGGTCAATGTAAATATTTTTTTATTGTCAACGGCTACTAAGGTTGTTTTGTTAGGAAAAATAAGGTCATAAATAGGGTTTGATTAGTGCGGATATTTCGCTGATATATTCCGTACTTCTCTAGAAAAATCATAATGACCGATTCGCAACTATTATCGTTGTCGTTTTGAAATCAAACTTATAGCCTCTTGTACTATTCTGTTTGCTGTTGTATGCTCTTTGTCATGTTTACGCAAGCAGAAATTAACAGGGCGGGGCGGGTGCTTCGTGTATCCCAAGAAGACGCTGCGGCATCCTCAATACTAGAAGATTGGATGAACTTACACGCACAATTTCTAACAGAGTTGGTACCGCGTACCGTCTGCGATCCGTTTACGATAGTTTCGCCGAAAGGTATTACTATTGCCGTATCCGCACGTCCGAAACGCCGCGTATCCATTCTTAATAAGCTACAAAGATTCCCGGCTTTGCATCTCACTAAAATGCAGGATATTGCCGGTATCCGTTACGTTCTCTACGCAGATGACAAAGAGCTGCGGGACAATATTACTTGGATTACCGATTTCAAAAAACGGCTAAAAGAATATTTCGCGGATTGCTTTGATGTTGTTAGGGTGAAGGACTACATTGGAGAGCCGAAGCCGGACGGATACAGGGGCATCCACTACATTTTAAAATACACATCCGACGATAAATTTAACAACCTCCAATTTGAACTCCAAGTAAGAACCTACTATCAGCATCTTTGGGCAATGGCTGTTGAAACGGTGGACATGGCTTACGGTTATACGTTGAAAACCGGAGGGAATGATGATGCGGGTTGGAGGGATTTTTTCAAACTCGCGAGCATGTTAATTGCTCGATTGGAAAACGCGCCCGTGTTGCCGGAGTACGAGGATAAAGATTTGGCAACTATCAAAACGGAGTTGACAACATTGGGAGAAACAGGAGGATATTTCGCAAAACTGAACGCATTGACAAAACTGCCGCTCGCTAAGACAAGTGAGAATGACTTCTGGTTGCTCAATATCAATGTTAAGAATAAACAGGTCAACGCTTCACCGTTCAATGCGGATGTGTTGGATGTGATGCGGGAATTTTGTGGGATAAAAGAGAAAACGGCACCTTATATCAATGGCGATGCCCATATCGTAATTGCTTCCGCCAAAGGATTCCGCGACATTGTTGAAGCCTACCCAAGCTACTTTCTTGATGTTGTGAAATTTCTGGCAATGGTACGGGGATAAAATCACGCCGCACAACGTCGCGGATTGAAACGCGGGTGTCTCGCCCTTATTATATTCGCCGCGAAGCGGCGAACTTATGTGGTACGACAAGGTGTCCCGCCCGCGTTCCAGTCCGTCGCCGCTTTGCGGCAATTGTCGGTTTAACGCAGATCGATCTTTGTTGTAGATGTACATTTATTTTTCTGATTCTTCTTCTTTTGATTCATTTTTTCTTATGCGATCCAGCACGCCGTTGACGAAGGACGGCGCGTTTTTGTTGCCGAATTTTTTTGCAAGCTCTACCGCCTCATTTATCACAACCGGATTCGGCGTATCCA
>JAISQS010000610.1 GCA_031274045.1 Planctomycetaceae bacterium
CACAAAATTATGCCGAGTTGTTAAGATATCCGTGTTATTCTGTTTGACGTAATTAAGCCGATTGTAAACTCGGTAATGAAAAAAACGTTTGAGGTTGTTTGTTTGGTCGATAACGATTAACACAAGGCGGGCGGAATATCTTGTTATACAACACAAGTTTTTTTGTGTTGGAGTGTCGAATCATTTGGTTTTACGTGTTCGTCTTCGGATATGAACAACACCGGAGGTGTTGAACATTGATAACCCCGTGCAAGCGGATCGCAGCACGGGGTAAGGACGTGGATGAGGAACGAATCCCGCAGGGGTTCAACTCCTAGTAGCCCGTGAATCACCCACAAACATAACCTTATTGCCTTATTTTAACTGTGTAACCTAATAAGGTAATAAGGTTGAAATTTTTTATTGTCAATGGCTACTAAAGTTGTTTTGTTGAGGAAAAATCAGGTAAAAATAAGGTTGAGTTAAAGTCGGATATTTCGCTGATATATTACGAAATTTCCATACCAACCCACTTCAAACAAACAAGCGAACATTGGCAGACGCGTTTTTCCACAGTTGCCAAATAACACAAGACGTTGATAAGGAATTTAATAATGTTCTTTGTGTGATCTTCGTGTCTTTTGCGGTAATGGACATATTCATATTGCGAATTCTTTTTGTCCTTTCTGCTTGAGCCGCCAACAGTCGTTGCCGGTACGTTCGGCAATGTCTTCCAGTACACTTAAAATCGTTTGGTCCGGTGGTGTTGTCCCGTTTTTCAAACTAGGCAATATTTCCAGAACCAATTCATTAAAATGTGAATCCTTTCCGAGACGTTTATTTCGGTTCAATAAACTTGTCAGATAATATCGGATACGTAACTCAATCGGAATATGCGATTTGAACGGCTTGCCGTGTGGAATAAAATAAACTTGTTTCTTATCGTCGTAACTGAAATGCTTTGACAAAAATTCTGTAATATCTTTGTACTCTTTCGCCAGAATGTCAAGAAAACCGAGTTCCATTGCCTTCATAATCATTTCGTCGTTGATTTGTTCCAATGTTGCGCCTTCTTTTTGGGCGATAACTCCTTCAACCGTCTGAATAATAATTTCTTCAATGTCAATCCCAAGATTCCACTTTAATAGCGTTTTGGGATTGCGTACCTTTCGGAAGTTGATGATCAACTGACCGGACAGAACAGTATGAGAATGTTGTCGTTTTTTGAAACTTGTTTGTCCGTTGTTTTGTGCGACCGATCCGACGTATTCAAAGCCGCAGCTTTCGGCGGCATCAACAATCATGTGCCAAAAATCAGGGTCTTTGTGAGCAAATACGAACGACAACCAACGGTCATATTTCAGCACTCTAAACATCTCTTTAATACTTTGGGCAATGAGCCGTTTGTACTCGTCTTTTGTTTTGTCAAGTTTTCCGTCTTCGATTGCTTCTAACTTGTAGTCATTTTTTGTTACGTCGAGGTCAAGCCAAGCGTTCCACATGATCGACAAGTCGAGATATTGTATTTTCTTGCCATACGGCGGATCGGTATAAATGTAATCAATACTCTCCGTTTCAATAAAATCCAAATTTGTTGCGCTGCCTTTGATAACGGAGATTGTCGTTTCGGGGTGTTTGTGATTTGCCAGTAAATTGCGTTTAATATCGTACTTCGCATCGACTACTTTTTTGAAACGAAGTTCAAAGTATTTCATTATGTCAACATCGACAGGCTTGGGAGCAATACGGTAACGATAATACGCAAAAACGCTGGTATTTCCGCGTCCTTCGCTACGTCCTGATGATTGATGATACGTCAAATTGATTTTTGAAATCAAACCGGAAAACATCAACATCAAGTTATTGCGAATGTCCTTATCTCTAATTTTTTTTATACACGCTTTGAGCAACGATAAACGAGCCAACTGTTTATCGCTAAATAGTTGGGTAACGGTTTTGACATCCGAGCCTTTGGGCAATGTTAGCGGTTTTGGTCCCTGATATTTATTCAGTGCTGCTTTGATCTGGTCTTTTGTTTTTGGTTCGTTTTTCAAATAATCGGCTTTTACTTTGTCAAAGGCATCCTTAAGCTCCGTTAATGAAACAGGTGTGACAAGTGTTTGAACGATAAATACGGCAAGCGGGTTCAAGTCCACGTTGATTGCTGTCCGGTTATTGATGTATGCTTCGATTGCCGTAATACCGCTTCCGCCAAAAGGGTCAAGTACAATGTCACCGGGTAGAGTAAAATTTTTAATGTACTTTTCGACGACGTTCCATGCTTGTTTTGTAAAATAGCCGTGAACGCCGAAATGCCGTTTCGCCTGTTGTTTTTTTACCGGAATCTCCGGCAGTAATTGGCAATCGCGATAATTAAATTTTGAAGCTAATTCTTTTCTTTTTTGTTCGGAAACTTTTCTGTCGATTTCCTCCCCCGCCCAATCCGTGAGAATGTCATCTTTCCCAAGATAACGTTTCAACTTCTGCCAATATTGATCTATCTCCGATAAGTAAAAATGCAAAAGCAGAGTTCTGTCCAAATCCGTTTTATACAGTGCCAATTCCAATCCGTTGCAAAGAACAAAATAATTGCTACGAATTTCGTTATGCGAGGCGTAAGAAAACGCTTGTTCAATGCAATCGTTATCGGCAATATTTTTTGCTGGGGCTTTTGTTTCGAGAACGCAGACAAAATTATTGCCGATTTTTAGTGCGTAATCGGCGAAGTAGGGAACGGTTTGTTTTTTACTGCCGGAGCGGATATGAACGGTTTTTTCAAGAACAATATTCTCCGGCGAGTATCCAAGTTGCCGAATCAGCGGATCGAGAATAAACGAACGAACACTCGCCTCCTTAAATTCGGGATCGTTTGCAATTTGAGAAAAATCGAGATTATGAAAAATGTGGGAATTGGTCATGATTCTTTTTTTTATTGCGAAAAGCAGGACGGCGGGACACAGTGCAAAAAAGGACACCGCGTCAATTCAAACAAAACCCCAAATCAACAAGCGGTAACACAAGAACGAAAACTTGCCGTCTGAATTTTAACTTTCGGGCGGTATTTTATGTCAACGCTTATTTTTTAACAAGGAGTGGTATTTTCAAAAAGCGGAGATGATGTTTCAAATTCTTGCCGATATAGTTTGTAGTTTTTTGTGTGTGTTGGTGAGGCGTGAGGTGTGGGGTGTGTTGGTGGTTGGTGTGTTGGTGGTTGGTGTGTTGGTGTGTTGGTGTGTTTGATTATTTTTTTTGTGTTTATTTTTGGGAGGGTTATAAGGGTATGCGGCGGTTATTGGTATTTGATACTACATTGCGTGATGGAGATCAGACGGCTGGCGTAGCGTTTGACAAAAAGCTCAAGCCTGAACTTGCGGTTATGCTTGCCAATATTGGCGTGGATGTTATTGAGGCGGGTTTTCCGTTGGCTTCATGTGATGATTTTGATGCTTGTGTTTCTGTTATTGATGTGTTGTCTGATTTTCCTGTTGAGGTATCTTTGATTTGTCGTTGTGATGTTGATTCGATCAAGCGGACGGCGGGTATGTTTAGAAAATGCGGGTTGCTTCATGTTACATTGCCGGTGAGTGATTTGCATATTTCGTCTTTTTTTGGAGTATCGCGGTTGGAGTTGTTGCGTCGTGGTGTTGAGATGGTTTCGTATGCGTCTGGTTTGGTGTCGTTGGTTGAGGTTGGTGCGGAGGATGCGACGCGGGCGGAGCCGGAATTTTTGGTTGACTATTGCAATATGATGATTGATGCAGGGGCAAAGGTAGTTAATATTGCAGACACGGTGGGTTTATTTGTGCCGGATCAAATGGGGCGGCTTATTGAGATGTTGTTCAAGCGTGTGGATAAATTTGCCGCAAACGAGGCTGTTTTGAGTGTTCATTGTCACAATGACGGCGGTTTAGCGGTGGCGAATACACTTGCTGCGGTTCTGTCTGGTTGTGGGCAAGTTGAGGTGACGGTGGGCGGAATTGGGGAACGGGCGGGCAATGCTTCATTGGAGGAAGTGGCGGCAAATTTGGGTGTTCATTCTGATATTTACGGGGTCAAAACAAACATAAAATGTGAACGTCTCGCGTGGTTGGCTAATCAATTTTATTCTGCGGCGGGGTTCTCTGCTGGTTCGATGAAGCCGTTGACGGGTTGGAATATTCGGGCTCATGCGTCGGGGATTCATCAGAGGGGAGTTGCGGGATCGGAGTTGGGTTATTTGTCGGATGTTGTTCGGTTTGCGGGTGTGTGTGAAGTGTTGCCGGAGCGGATTGTTTTGTCGCGGCATTCGGGCAAAGCGGGGATATTACTTGTTGCAAGGAGTCTTGGTCTGGACAAAATTGACGATGCGGACGCGGAGCGGATGTTGGTCTGTATCAAAGATTCCGGTGAGCGATCTTTTGGGGTAACGGAGTTCTTGTTGTTGGCGGAGGAGTTGGGACTATTGCCGCCGGATGTTGGGAAAGTGGTTGCCTGCAAAAATTATTCCGAGCAATCGACAACGACCAACTGCAAAATTAAAACCAAAACCAAAACCAACTACAAAATCAAAACCAAAATTAAAGCCAGTGTCAAAATCAAAGTCAAAATATCCGATGACAGAACGATTTTGGGCAAGGGTGATTCTTATGAAAGTGCGTTGTTGTCTGTTGCGTTCCAAATTGCCGGTTATGAAATCAAAATTAACAAAACCGAACTCACCGCATTCAACAACCGCTACCGCATCTACGCTGAACTAACAACAACACACACCAAAAAAATAATAGCCCTAGAACGCTCCGGCAATCACCCTAATAAACTATTATTCGAGTGCCTGCTAGACACCATCAATACGCTCAATTGCCTAACCAAAGATAAAACATCGGTAACATAAGCAAAACATATTACAACCGCCAAAATTGTCGCTGCGTGATAGAAATGCCTACGAATTTTTCAACATCCTATAACCGTTACGTCGTTAGCCTCGATGCTCCAACTGATTCGTTCTTCCCAAGTAGCTTTTTTGTCTTCGCTGCGTCTGTCGAAAATTATTAGGTAGCATGGGATTGGTTTGTTATCTTTTGAGCGTAATTTTGAGGAGAAGGTATCGCGGTATTTTGTGATTTGGGTTAAGCCTTGCGCTTTTATTTTGTCGAATGTCTGG
>JAISQS010000639.1 GCA_031274045.1 Planctomycetaceae bacterium
ACCACACAAGTCGCGTTCCGGTGATTCCGCTTCGCTACATCACCGGTTATGCATGATGTCGTCGCTGCGCGACTATCGTAAAAACACCAAACGCCAACGAACCAACGCAAAACGCAGGGACACTTACAAATATCAATGCGTGTTCCGCCCCCGTTGTCGGCTTGCGCCGACGCAACCGCCCGGCGGTCGGTTGCCCACCTTACGTTTACCAACACGTCTTGACGTTCCGTTCAAACTTTTTTGGTTCTATTACACACAGAGGCGGGCGGGACGCCCGCGTTCCAGTCCGCGCCGCTTCGCGGCTATTGTTGGCGTTGCCGACACGTTTCACGCCTCTTTTGGGACGAGGGCAAGCCTCGCCCCTACATCGGCAAGCCTCGCCCCTACAATCACGCACAAAAAATTTTTACACTCACACAAAAAATTTTACCATTCACGTACAAAAAATTTTTCCATTCGCACAAAATTTTTTACCACTCGCGTAAAAAAATTTCCCGTATTAGGATTTGTGCTTGACTCGTTAGGTGAGGGGGTTACAATCTTGACGGTTCTTGTTTGGGGTTGTGTTGGGAAGGGGAAGATCAAACTCAAAATGACTCGAACTCATTTATTTTTTTGTCCGGCTCACTCGTTTTTTTGTCCAACTCACTCGTTTTTTTGTCCGGCTCACTCGTTTTTTTGTCCGGCGCATTTATTTTTTTGTCTTGCTCACTTATTTTTTTGTTTAATTTGCGGTGATTCGATTTTCGTTTTATCCGGTTGGCGGCAGTTATTTATTTGTTTTGGGGATTCTTTGTCTCCTTTTGGTTGTTGTATTGTTTGTTTCCCGCAATTGTCTGTTTGTCGGGACGGCGGGTGAGGGTAGTTCGGATTCGGTTTTGACATATCGGCGCAAAGTTCTCTTTTGGTTGCGCGTTTTTTCCTTGCTCGTCTTGGTATTCGCAATGCTTCGCCCAATGATCATTTACACGTCATCGGAACGTTTGTCATCTTCTCTTGTAATTTTGCTTGATGATTCGGAAAGCATGTCACGCGCAGACGAAATTAACGGAAACACCCGCTACAAAACCGCACAAGAAACACTCATCAACGCACAGTCCATTCTCGGACGCATCCAAGATTTCGTCGATGTCAAATGCTACACATTCAACACCTCACTCGTCCCCTTTCAAATCATCGGCGGCAAAGTCGATAACATGCCGGAATCACCCAAAGGTCGAGAAACCGCCATCGGCGCAGCACTCGATTCATCACGCGACCAACTCGTAGGTAAACGCGTTTTGGGAACAATCCTCTTGACCGACGGCAGCCAAAGAACAAGACCGCCGCGCGATATTTTGCCCCACGACGCAGCAACCCGAATGAGAGACGCAGGTATCCCACTCTTCGCTGTACGTCTGGGAAACGCCGGCTCAAACACCGACTTTCGAGACATCACCATCAACGACATGCGGGCAAATGACAGAGTTTTTGTCAAGAACGAATTGCACGTCTCCGGCATGATTCGCATCACCGGATACGCAAATATTCCAATCCCAGTACAACTCCTCTTCGAAGACAAAAACGGACAAATGAAAATTGTAGACGAAAAAACCATCAAAACCGCCGGAGACGACCAACTCGTACCATACAAATTGTCACACGCACCACAAAACACCGGATACTACAAATACACCATCAACATCCCAACACAAGATAAAGAATTAGTCGACACAAACAATAAACAAAGCAACTTCGTCCGCGTAATCGACGGCGGATTAAAAGTATTGTTCATTCAAGGCGAACGGCATTACGACCAAGCTCCATTGAAACAGTCCCTCGACGAATCCGCCGACATCAACGTCACCTACCTCGATGTCCGCGTCGGACGAATCAAAGTTGCCGGAGGAGGACAATTTCAAACCCGCCTCGAACAAGCAACCCGCGAAAGAAAATCTTGGAAAGATACCGCCTTCGCCAAAAACGCATACAACGTGTATATATTGGACAACCTCGATTCAAAAGCATTCAAAGCCGATGAATTGACGGCATTGGCGGAACGCGTGAGAGAAGGAAGCGGCTTAATCATGCTCGGCGGCTTCAACGCATTCGGCGCCGGAGGCTACGCCGATACGCCCCTCGCCGCAGTCGCCCCCATCGAAATGCGCTCAGTTGACCGACAACCACTCGACGCACCAATCCGGCAAGATTTACACCATTGGCAGAAAATTCAGATGTTGCCCGTTGGACCCGACGGCAGAATCGGAAGCAATCTTACCCCACACTACATAATGCGGCTGTCACCAACCTCAACACAAAACGAACAGATTTGGAAATCCTTGCCGCCGCTTCAAGGGGCAAATAGATTTGACCGAATCAAAGCCAGCGCGAACTTGATAGCTGCCGGTTCGGAAGGAGAGATGTTGCTGGTGTCGCAGTTGTACGGTCTCGGTCGCGTGTTAGCATTCGCCGCTGACTCAACATACCGCTGGAAACTCGCAGGTTTTATTGAAGAACACAAATTGTTCTGGCGGCACATCGTTCTTTGGCTCGCAAAAATGGACGACGTATTGGAAAATGATTGCTATATAACAATTGACAACGTCCGGCTAATGCCCGGCGATCCGGCGAAATTCCAAGTCCACCTAAAATCACCACAAGGAAACGAAATCAAAAACTTCAACGCCACAGCCTCCGTCCTACACCCCGACGGCTCAAAACGAAACGTCACAATAATCGACGAAAACGGAACACACGCAGGCTCATTCAGAGCAACCGAACACGCCGGAGATTACAAAATAGAAGTAACCATCGATAAATCCACCCTCAAAGATAACACCCTAAAAAACACCGCCACAGCAAGATTCATGGTTCAAGACCGCAACCTTGAATTAGACAGCCCCATCGCATACCCCAACCTACTCGACAACATCTCCGCCACAACCGGCGGAAAAAGCATCGCACCCGAACAACTAAACTCATTGCTCGAAGAGTTGCTCAAGAAGACCGAAGAGTTCGTCGAGAAGCGCGAGACATCCCGCACTTTGTATGACGGTTGGTTTGTGTTGTTTTTGTTTGCGGTGTTGCTCTGCTTGGAATGGTTCTTGCGAAAACGGTGGGGTTTAGTCTGATTGATATCCTTTCGGCGATCATAAATGTATGTTTTTTTGCCCCGTAGAGGCGGGAAGGCTTGATGCGTTAGGCAGGGAGGTGTTATACTTTGTGTACTTGAAAATTCCCTTTCATAATCGCGCCATGATTTTTGTTGCCGATATTGATCCCTAACCGACTCACAACATACCAATCCGCATCCGGTCACCAACCTCCGCGCCCTTAGTAGCCAGCAGACAACAAAATCGCGCCCTTATTTTCCCTTATTTTATCCTGTGTTAATAAGGGAAAATAAGGGCGCGGATTGGAGAACTTTGGGCTACTAAGGGTGGGGAAGTTGGTTGCACGGCGCGGATTGGTCTGGACTCAATATCGGTTATCGACTGCGATTGTCAAGGGGAATTTTCAAGTGTAAAAAGTATAGTTTTGCAAGCCGTAGGTTTGCGTCGCTCGGTAGAAAATGATGTTCCCACACAAACCAACATTCCGTAGGAATGCCACCATTGGGCAAGTCATGGGGTTGCATTCCTACGGAATGCGAAGACTCGGCGGGGGCTTCATTTTCTACCGAGCGATACATTCCTAACGGAATGTATACTTTTTACACTTGAAAATTCCCATCACTATCGCAATCAAAATGACTGATTATTTCGGATTTTGTGGGGCTTTTACATCGTGCCTTTTATCAAGCACTGTATCAATGCACTGTATTAATGCAATGTATCAACGCCCTGAAAGGGCAAAATATCATAGCGTAGG
>JAISQS010000659.1 GCA_031274045.1 Planctomycetaceae bacterium
TATCAGCGAAATATCCGTCTTTAACTCAACCTTATTTTTACCTGATTTTTCCTAAACAAAACAACCTTAGTAGCCATTGACAATAAAAAATTTCAACCTTATTACCTTATTAAGTTACACAGCTAAAATAAGGTAATAAGGTTATGTCTGTGGGGGATTCACTGGCTACTAAGGTTGTTTTGTTAGAAAAAATAAGGTTATAAATTAAGGTCGATTAGAGCGGAGATTTCGCTGATATATTACAAATCTGTTAAATCTGCACAATCTGTGTTGACAAAATTAAAATCTCTTTGCGTTCTTTTGGGAAGTTTATTGGGTTGAGAATTAAAATTCCATTTTGCTCTATTGATCGTATTCTCAAAAAAAACAGACTTGAAATTTTTTGCGGCGGGTGGAATTTTATTTGGGTTTGAGGCGTATTGTTTTTTTATTTGGATAGGTTATCTTATGCGTCCCTTTGACCTCAATAATTGTGTGTTATGAGGTTTTGTGGTTATGAAGTAATCACAAGGGGATAGTCTCCCGAGATATCTGAAATGTGTTTCGGGTGTAGTTAAACGTAAAAACATGGAGAACGTATGGCACTGAGGAGGTTGGATAATCAACGGGACTTAAAAACGTCCGGAACATTGAATTCAAAGCAACGGATAAACGAAATGATTCGTGTCCCGCAAGTTCGCGTTATTTCAGATAGCGGCGAACAATTGGGCGTAATGAATACTGCTGAAGCATTGGGGGTCGCGCGGGCAGCCGGACTTGATCTGGTTGAGATAGTTGTTGACAGTAAGCCGCCGGTTTGCCGAATCACTGATTACGGTAAATTCAAATACCAACAAAAAAAGAAACAAACAAAACAACACACACACCAGTCAAAAACAAAAGAAGTATGGCTACACCCAAAAACAGGTGAACACGACATACTAGTAAAAGTAGCAAAAGCAAAAGAGTTCCTCATAAACAAAGATAGAGTCCAAGTAACAGTCAAATTCAGAGGACGAGAATTAGCACACATGGAAGAAGGAACAAAAGTGCTAAACAAAATGATCGATGCCCTCGAAGAAGTCAGCAAAATCGAATCACCCCCAAAACGCGCCAACAAACAAGTCGTCTGCATCCTCGCACCAAAATAACCATCACCAAAATATACCGAAGATAACCAACCATAATTTTGACTTCGGTATATTAACATTTTTTTGAAAAAATTATGCAAGCAATAGTTTATCACGCTCCCGGCGATATTCGAGTTGAGGAGTTGCCCAAACCATCGTTACAAGATGGCGAGTTATTGGTTCATGTTGATGCGTGTGCGGTCTGCGGTACGGACTTGAAAAGCAAGCATCATGGCAACCCGCGAATCAAAGCACCGCTCATAATGGGGCATGAGTTTACGGGTTTGATTGAGGAGGTTTCGCCGACTGCGGTTGGTGATTGGCGTGTTGGCGACCGTGTTGTTATGGCGACGAGCATCTCTTGCGGTGAATGTTTTTATTGTAATTCCGGCTATCGGAATCTTTGTGCAAAACTTGCGCCGATGGGTTTTTCTTATCCGGGCGGCATGGCGGAGTATGTCACAATACCTGCGATTGCGTTGCGGGGCGGGCATGTTGTCAAAGTACCTGCTCATGTTGAACCGCAATTTGCAGCTCTTGCCGAACCGACAAGTTGCGCCGTGAACTCTTTGTCCCAATGCAACATAAAACAAGGCGACACAGTGCTGATAATGGGCGCGGGACCAATGGGACTACTAAACGCGGTTGTCGCAAAAGCATTCGGCGCAGGAAAATTGATCATGTCAGAATTAAACGAACTACGCAGAAATCAGGGGAAAAATTTTGGTATCGATGTGTTGATCGATCCGGCAAATGAGAATACAGCCGATATAATCAAGAGAGAAACGAATGGGGTTGGAGTTGATGTTGTGATAGTTGCCGCGCCCGCAGCGAAACCGCAAGAGGAAGCGTTGTCGTTAGTGCGAAAACAGGGAACAGTCGTTTTGTTCGCTTCCTTGCCGGCGGGCAAAAGTAATCTGACAATTGACAGCCGATTGTTGCACTACGGAGAAATTCACCTGATCGGATCAAGCGATTCAACTCCCGAACACGTCAAAAAAGCCGTCAATCTCATCGAAACAAAAAAAATACCAGTAGAAAAAATTGCTTCACATCTGTTACCGCTAGACCAAATCGAAAAAGGTTTTGAACTAATGCAAAGCGGTGAGGCGTTGCGCGTAGTTTTGATTCCGCCAAAAACATCCACAAACGTTTGACACAATAAATAAAACGTTTGACACAATAATAACGTCAAAACGATCAACGTTCTGTTTGTGTAAAATTTGTAGAGGCGAGGCGTTGACCTGTTATGCCGCACTCACGTTAGCAACGGGGGCTTGCCCCATTCGTTGTACCACATAAGTTTAAACGTGCGATTTTGGAGAATACGAACCAAACGAAAAATAAAAAATAAACGAAAGAGTTGATAGCAAATTTTAGTTTGTTTCGTGTTTTTCGTCCGGTTCGTATCTCAAAAAAAATCAAAGTTATATTGAAAAATACTCATATTGACGTTGTACTTTTTGTAACAATAAAGTACAATCCCGCAATGTTGAGACTTCAGCGAAGAGTTATTTTTGAAAGTAGTTTGAACTGTTCATTCTTTGAAGTTTGTTGATCTTATCTTCGGAGCGACGGTTTTTACTAGTGCTTTGTAATCCTTAAAAATTGGGGTTGATTGTATTGTTGATGATTGTTATGATTCCGTTTTCTTTTATAACTCATGGAGGGGAATTTTTATGGAGAAAACTTATATTGTTCG
>JAISQS010000669.1 GCA_031274045.1 Planctomycetaceae bacterium
AGCCATTCATAATTCACAGTTCACAGTTCACAGTTCATAATTCACATTGATTATTGTGCATTGTAATATCATGTTTTGCAAGCCGTAGGCTTGCATCGCTCGGTAGAAAATGATGTTCCTGCATAAACAAGCATTCCGTAGGAATGCTGCCATTGGGTAAGTCACAGGGTTGCATTCCTACGGAATGCGAAGACTTGGCGGGGGCTTCATTTTCTACCGAGCGATACATACCGAGCGATACATTCCTAGCGGAATGTAATCAAATTGTGAATTGTTCTACCGAGCGATGTAATAACGCGAAAACATAGAACGGATTGGAAAATAATAAGATAATAAGGTTTGTTATCTGGGGTAATACAATGGCTACTAAGGTTGCTTTGTTAGGAAAAATAAGGTTATAAATAAGGTCGATTAGAGCCGGATATTTCGCTGATATTTACGTTTTTTATTAAAATCTGTTAAATCTATAAAAATCTGTTGACAAAAAAAGCAAGTGTAAATTCTTAAACTTACACTTGCTTCTTTTATAATTCGCGACACTTTTATAATTCGCGACATTTGAGTCTTTTGGGATGTTAATCGAGGAAGCCTACTAAATCTTGACTGCGTGTTGGTTGTTGTAGTTTTCTTACGGCTTTGGCTTCAATTTGTCTTATGCGTTCTCTTGTTACTTTGAAGATGTGACCGACTTCTTCCAGCGTGTAACTATAACCATCACCAAGCCCGTACCGCAACTTGATAATTTCCCGCTCCCTGTAACTCAAAGTCTTCAAAACTTTCTGTATCCTTACCCGCAACATTTCCTGTGTTGCGCCGTTCGACGGGCTCTCGGCAGTTCCATCCGGCAACAAATCACCAAAATGCGAGTCCTCACTGTTACCAACCGGTCGATCAAGACTAATCGGATAACGATTCATTGCCAGTATTCTTCGCGTTTCGTCGATTGGTGCGTTCGCTGCCTTCGCGGTCTCCTCAACCGTCGGCTCACGCCCGTATTCCTGCAATAACTTCCGCGACACATTCCGCATTTTTGACATAGTCTCAACCATGTGAACAGGAATTCTGATCGTTCGGCTTTGATCAGCTACCGCGCGAGTTATTGCTTGCCTTATCCACCAAGTTGCGTAAGTACAAAATTTGAATCCGCGACGATACTCGAACTTGTCCACCGCTCGCATCAATCCGGCGTTGCCTTCTTGAATCAAGTCAAGAAAACTCAATCCGCGATTCCGATACTTCTTCGCAATCGAGACCACAAGCCGCAAATTACCTTCCGATAATCCACGTTTTGCTTCCTGATATTTCGCAAAAAGCTCTTTGATTCTGTTGACGCGGTTTCGCAGGCTTGTTGGTGTTTCTTGAGTCAGTTGTGATATGTTTCTGAATTCGTTTATCCAAGATTGCCGTTCACTTTCGGGGCGTCCGCTCGCGCGGTGTTCCAAAATACGTTTTCTAAGTTCGTCAACCCTACGGCTAAACTCTTCAAGAGTTGTAATCATTGACTCAATTCTCTGCGTGCGCAAACCTAACTCCTCAATCAATCGCACCGCCCTACGCCTACTTCTACCAAGCCGCTTCCATTTGGCAACCCGCTCGGCAGCAGGACGCGATTTGTCCGTCGCAACTCGGTAATCATTATGGTTGCGCCGAACTACCCGCTCAAGCGTCTGCAAATTCAAGGGGAATCGT
Source organism: Planctomycetaceae bacterium (assembly GCA_031274045.1). Lineage (GTDB taxonomy): Bacteria > Planctomycetota > Planctomycetia > Pirellulales > Thermoguttaceae > WRKP01. The sequence continues at coordinate 1,690 of JAISQS010000669.1, forward strand.
CCCACAATTTGCTGCTTTTCCAGACTGTTCGTCTCCGAAACTTGCACCGTGCGATCAAAAGGCAACTCATTGTGATACACCCGTCTCAAAGTCCTAACGGCATGTTGCAACACATAATCGCATTCGAGCAACTTCGCGCGAAACTTACGTCTGGTAATTTCTATCTGTTTGGCAAGCGCAATCTCACGTTGCCGAGTAAGAAGCGGAATCTCACCCATCTGGGTCAAATACATGCGAACCGGATCATCCGACCAAGCATCCACTACGTCAAGTTTCAGCAAGTCCTCTTCCGTTATCTCATGCTCCTCTTCCTCTTCTTCCTCATCATCGACGAGAAGTACATCAACCATCTCGTCCTCGTCTATTTCAACACCATCGAGATGGAGCATCTCCTCTTCAGGAGTAAGTACCTCATCAAAATCATCAATAATTGGGTCGGTTGAATCGTACAATTTAGTATCCTCTGTTCAGGGGTTATTTTGATTCAAAGGGGGGTTACAAACACATTAAACCGCTCGCACTCTAAATCTCGTCCGCGTTCGCAAATTAAGTTACAGCGGTATTCAATTCATACTCGCCGCTCTTACGCCTTGTATCAACGAAATTTATAGCACTTCGCGTATATCGATTTCCGTAACATTGTCAAATGACAACACAAAAAAACATCCGTAAAAACAAAAATTAAACCAATGAAGCCATTATCAAAAACTCTTAATACCATCAAATTCCTACCGTATATACGATGAAAAAACAAAACCGGATAACCATATTTTTCCAACATAAAACACTATCAAATAAATAAAAAATACCGACAGACCAAGCAAATAAACCATCAACGCAGGCAAAGCCACAAACACAATCTGCCAAAAAACTCTCCGCCAAAGAAAATCTACATTACCACATTCACCTTCATTCTACCTTACAAACGGCGGTGGTGATTGAAAAAAATCAAAATTGAACGAAAGTTTTAACAACACCACCAAATAACAGGGAATAAAAAGTGATATTTTTGTCTAAACTCACCAAGTTACCGGATCAAATTTATCCGCGCATAACACAAAAACAAACACCAACCAAATACGGAATATAGCCCAAAAATTATTTCAAAACGAAAAATTTTGAACCGGAAAAAAACAAACCGCCCAAACGCGAACAAGCAAAATATAGTTTTACTTGGGTTTGGCGGATCAAGAAGATCACTAAGAAACGCCGCTCGCGCTATGCTTGCAAAACATCTCCGAAACAACTACATCCGAATCGGAGACAGCGACAACATCACCTAGCATGGCAGAGATTAGTTGCGTAATATTACGGGAGGGGAACGAAAAAATTATCATTGTTGGGTTCGGTGTTATTTGTGTTTTAAGCTGGGTTTGCACTTTATACATATTCGTTTGTTTAAGTGCATTACGTAATGTTTTTTGGTTATGCCGAATCCGGCAAATCAACATGCCGCACCTTTAACCAAACTTATCACGCGGCGAAATCTGTCAACTTATCGGCTTTGGTATTTATCTGCTTTTTGTCAAAATTTACTTCAAAATATTATCTTCAAAATGTCCACTTTAAAAAATAGGAAAATTTTACGGACACCTTACAGCACTTTTTCTAACCCAAGTTGAGCGGTCGTATTTTAACAGTTAAGGAGGAAAATTGTATCCCCCCCACCTCTGTAACTTGGGATATTGTGAATCAATTCTGTCTTTCACAAATCGGGTTCATTCACAAAAAATTCGCAGAACTTTTCTGTTATTGTTTACTTTACGGCGGTCGGCAGACATCACTTATTCCTGCAAGAAAAGTCCGGCAGAAATATTTATTTTGCCAAAATCTTCTCCTTTGATAAACAAATCAATGCCCTGTTATCGTCAAGAGATTGCGGACTTCTTGAACATAATATATCGGTACTTCGTTGCCTATTACCAAATTTAACGGCGTTTCGTTGTAGATTTTCGTGTTTGCACCGTATCAGAGAATTTGACAATCAACACGACTTGAACAAAAGAGCAAACGTATTTTAGCACGCAGACAACGCTGATTTTAAGGATATTCGCGGATAGAAGATTAGCAGAGAAAAGTATATCTGCATCTATAACAAAAATCCGCATAAATCCTGACAATCAGCGTTGTCTGCGTGCTAAAAAATTCTATTCTTCCCTTCTCCCTCACCTTACCTTCATAATGAATTGCAACTAGAAAATACGAATCAGATCACCATGCGAAGTGTGCGAATGCTTTGTTTGCTTCAGCCATTTTGTGTACGTTTTCGCGTTTGACGATTGCGGTGCCTTCTTTGTTGAATGCGTTTACGAGTTCGTTTGCGAGTTTTTCGCTGGCGGGTTGTCCTTTTTTATCGCGGACTGCGCTGAGAATCCAGCGGATTGCGAGTGATTGTTGACGGTTTTTTTGAACTGGCATTGGAACTTGATATGACGCACCGCCGACGCGCTTTGACCGAACCTCTATATTCGGCTTAACGTTTTCAATTGCGGTGTGAAAAACCTCAATCGGCGATTTATCTTGGTGTTTTGTTTTTATTATTTCGAGCGCGCCGTAAAAAACGCCCTCTGCTGCGGTTTTCTTGCCGTCCCACATCAGACAATTTATAAACTTACTAGCCAAAACCGAATGATAGACCGGATCCGGTTTCAACTGTTTTTTACTGGCAGTTATTCGACCCATTTGTTTTTCCTTTTATCTATTTTAGTTTGTTTTTGTTTATTTGTTTCTAACTCAAATAATTTAAATGATCAAATGATCATTGACTCTTTCAGGGGCAGATAAATTGGAGTCTTACTTCCAAATATGACACATCCACAAAGCCTGAAGTAATCAGTATTATTTTTTCTTTGGAGCACCTTTTGCGGCGGCTTTTTGGTTTTTCTTTGCGCCGTATCGGCTTCTTGCTTGTTTTCTACCGTCTACTCCGGTCGCGTCCAATGTCCCTCGTATGACCTGATAACGAACACCCGGCAAGTCCCGCACTCGTCCGCCGCGAACCAGGACGATTGAGTGTTCTTGGAGGGAATGATTTTCTCCCGGAATGTAAACGGTAACTTCTTTTCCGTTTGAAAGCCGTACTCTTGTAATTTTTCTCAAAGCTGAATTCGGCTTCTTTGGGGGCATTGTGCGGACAAGAAGACACACGCCCCGTTTTTGAGAGCACTTGTCCAAAACGACAGACTTACTTTTGTAAACCTGCTGTTGGCGATTTTTACGAACTAATTGATTGATTGTCGGCATGTTTTTTTACCACTTT
>JAISQS010000696.1 GCA_031274045.1 Planctomycetaceae bacterium
CAAGTTAGTACAAAATTACACTCGGCAAAACATCAACAAGTTGTCGGAAAAACAAAAAAACATAAAGTTGGAGATGAAACAAAACAGCAACAAGTTGTTACTGAATTACAAACGCCGAAGCGACAAAATGTTAGAGCGGAATTACAATCGGCAAAACAGTATCAGGTTGGTGCTGAAATAGAACTCCCTCAATTTGTTGGACAAGTTCCTTGGGGACATCACATAGTAATAATTACCAAGTGTAAATCGGTGGATGAAGCGGTGTTTTACCTTCGGAAAACCGTTGATGAGGGTTGGAGCCGAGCCGTTTTGGTACATCATTTAGAGGCGAATTTGTACAAAACGCAAGGCAAGGCGATTACGAACTTTCACAACACGTTGCCCGATATTCAATGCGATTTGGCAAAAGAAATACTGAAGGAGCCTTACTGCTTTGATTTTTTGACGTTGACCGTTGGATACAAGGAAAAAGAATTGGAGGATGCTCTGACGCAAAACATCACAAAATTTTTGCTGGAACTTGGTAGGGGATTTGCTTTTGTTGGTCGGCAGGTTGAAATGAGTGTCGGCAATAGTTCTTTTTTTGTGGATATGTTGTTTTACAATATCCGCCTGAAGTGTTTTGTGGTCGTCGAACTAAAAACGGTCAACTTTGAACCGGAATTTGCCGGAAAACTTAACTTTTATGTTACGGCAGTTGACAGGCAAATGCGCGGCGAAGATGACAATGCCACGATTGGATTATTGATTTGCAAAACCAAAGATGACGTGATTGTGGAGTATTCATTGTCGGATATTCATAAGCCGGTCGGCGTATCGTCCTACGAAATGAGTAAAATACTTCCGCTGGAATTTCAATCGTCACTCCCCAGTATCGAAGAAATTGAAGCAGAATTGGAGGGCATCGAACAAAAAACAACGAGAAAGAAGAAATGATAGAACCAATTTCTCCAATTTCCATTGCATAATTTTTATTCGAGGGAATAATTCACAGGAAGTTAAGAGAAGGTAAGAGAGGAATATTAGACTTATTTTATTGTTGTTATTGTCAACAGATTTGACAGATTAGTTTTTTAGTAATAAATCAGCGAAATATCCTCTCTAATCAATCTTATTTATAACCTTATTTTTCCTAACAAAACAACCTCAGTAGCCAATGAGTTACCCCAAACACAAAACCTCATTACCTCATTATTTTTCAATTCGTTCTATGCTTTCGTGTTATTACATTCCGCTAGGAATGTATCGCTCGGTAGAAAGCCGAGTCTTCGCATTCCGTAAGAATGCAACCCCGTGACTTGCCCAATGGCGGCATTCATACGGAATGCTCGTTTGTGTGAGGACTTCATTTTCTACCGAGCGACGCAAACCTACGGCTTGCAAAACATGATATTACAATGCACAATAATCAATGTGAATTATGAACTGTGAATTGTGAACTGTGAACTGTGAATGGCTACTAAGGTCGATTTTATAAGGAAATAAGGTTGTAAATAAGGTTTGTTTTACTACTGTGTTGAGGTATTTTTGCGGATATATTACAAACTTCCTTTACCTTCCAGTTAATTCTTCATTGCCCTGTAATTAAAAATGCGATACGGAATATATGGCGGTGCGTTTGATCCGATACATTTGGGTCATCTTTTGCTTGCGGAGAGTTGTTTGTGTGGGGCGCGGCTTGACCGTGTGATTTTTGTCCCGACCGGAATTTCTCCGCATAGAGGCGCGAAAGATTCATACACCGCTTCCGGCAACGACCGCTACAACATGATCGCCCTCGCAATCGATGGCTACAACGAATTTGAAGTTAGCCGGTTTGAAATTGATCGCGGCAAGATCAGTTATACGGTTGATACATTGCGATACTTTATTGATCTGTACAAATTGCAATCTGCACAAAATTCTCCGACTCAAAAAACGTCGGATGAGTTCTTCTTGATAATGGGTTGTGATATGTTTTGTGATCTTCCGAATTGGTACGAGTCTGACAAAATACTCCAATTAGCTACCCCGCTAGTTGCCGCACGGGAAGGCTCAACTTTGCCAAATTCAAACATAAACCACACCATAATAAACATGCCACAAATAAACATCTCCTCAACAAAAATCAGAAACATGATAGCAAAAAACATCAACCCAAGATTCCAAGTCCCCGAAAAAACATTGGACTACATCACAAAAAATAATCTCTACAAAAACAAAACCGGCAAGCTCTGAATTGCGCGATCTCAATGTTCCGTTGAGGTGCGCGGGTTCGTGGTTGTTGTTTTTTGATCTTTATCTTCTTTATCAAATTTCTGATTATTCCGCTTTTTTGCGAAGTCATTACATCACACAAATCACAAACACATTCGCATGACGTTAGCGACGATAGCTTGCTACCGACAAAATGGGACGTGAAAAGTATTGGTGATCGTAAGGTGGGCAACCGACCGCCGGTCGGTTGCCCACCTTACGTTGCCGACGCAACCGCATGGGTCGGTTGTCTACCTTACGTCGACGATACTTGTTCCGATCCTATTTTGGCTTTTGCCCTTTCAGGTCGAGAGTTATTGGGGACGATTTTTCACAGGGCGTTGCCCTGTGCTATGAGCTTTTTACCCCGTTGGGGCGGATTGGTTTGCCGGTGCGTGTTGGCGATCCAGTTGTCGGCTTGCGCCGACGTAACCGCCTGGCAGTCGGTTACCCACCTTACGTTGTTACCTACCTTACTTTTTGGCTATCTTACGCAACCGCCTAACGTCATTTTTATGACCGCCGGAAGTATA
>JAISQS010000018.1 GCA_031274045.1 Planctomycetaceae bacterium
AATATAAAATGTTGCGATTATATTAGAAAAGAATTGAAGGGTATATAATGTTTTTTACTTTGGACGTGATCGAAACTTCGATCAAAAGGCTTGCTGCTGTGCATCCTTTTTTTGGGATCACTTTTTTGACATGCAAACAAAAGAAACTTCCGGTAGGATGCACAACAGATATTTCTCTCAATAACATAACCAAAGAACATCTGGATAGCATTCATAAAATCTGTTCTGAATCTTCTCTATATTATCAACCCTTTCACTCATATTCGCGCAACGAAAAATGGGTGGATTCAAATTATCCATCTACCGAATTACAAGCAATCAATACACAATCATTCCAGAACGTTTTTTTACACGACAAAGAAACGGCAGCATTGGGTTGGCAAGATGATTACGTTAAACAATTAGTACAAAAACTAAATGGTAGTAAATTATCCGTCATTGATTTAGCAATTTGGATTTTCAAAAATAAGGACTGGTCTGAGACAACCACTTTGAATGATGTGTCAACGTTTTTTATAGATTATTTTAATATCACGGAAGCGGAAAAAGTTTTATTCTCATTTGACTTGAGCGAATATCAGAGTATTCAGTTGTTACAGGACAATTGTGTGAGTTGGTCGGATTATTGTCGGTTTATTTCTATTATGCCGTCTGATATTTCTCCGGCTCACGGGGCGATTCTCTCGTTTTTGTCATTGACCAATATTGGACCGGTAACTTACATTGAGATGTCACCAAATCGTCGTTTAAACATTATTACCGGTGATAACGGCTTGGGTAAAACTTTTTTATTGGATGCGATGTGGCGTGCGATGACAGGAATGTGGGCAGAAAATCCTGCATATCCACGCAACACAGAAAAAAAATCTGAGATCACGTATTGTCTTGCTAACGGTAAAAACAATCCGTCCCCAAATAACATCATATACGATGTACATAACGGCGTGTGGCAACGCAATAAGAAATCGTCTGCCGTATCTGGTATTATGATTTATGCAAGAGTTGACGGCTCGTACACAACGCATGATCCTGTTGTACCTGCCGATATCGTTGAAAAACAAAACCGAATTCTCTCCTTTAACGATGTACTGAACGGAGTCAATGGGACAATCGAAGGATTAATTCGGGATTGGGTTAAATGGCGAATGGATATTAAAAAGTATCCATTTAACATTTTGGTCAATGTATTGAAAGAGATTTCGCCGCCTGATATGGGGGAGTTGCAACCGGGTCAGCCGATTCGAGTACCAAACGAACCAAGAGAAATTCCAACTATCATTCATCCATACGGAGAGATTCCAATTATTCACGCTTCTGCCGGAGTGAAACGGATCATTTCTTTGGCTTATTTGATTGTGTGGACTTGGCATGAGCATAAAGAAAATGCGAAGTTGTACAAGAGACCTGTTACTAATCGGATGGTTATTATCATTGATGAAATTGAAGCACATTTACATCCTAAATGGCAAAGAACAATTTTGCCCGCACTTCTTGATATTCAAAAATATCTTTCCGATGAATTGGATATTCAATTTTTCATTTCAACACATTCGCCGCTGGTGTTGGCATCAGTGGAAACTTGCTTTGACCAACAGACAGATCAATTATTTCACCTTAAACAAGATCATAAAAACGCAACAATAGAGATTTCAGAAGAAGCGTTTCAAGTACACGGTCAAATCGGCTCATGGCTTGTTTCACCGATCTTCGAGTTAAAACATGCCCGATCAAAAGAAGCGGAACTAGCAATCGAGAAAGCAAAATCACTACAACTACAAGACTCACCCAAAACTATTGAAGTTGCGTCGGTTCATGCGGAATTATTGCGTTGCTTGTCCGAGACTGATTCTTTCTGGCCAAGATGGATATTTTTTGCAGAAAAAAATGGAGTAAAAATATGATTCAAATAACAGAACAACCCGAACCGAGTCATTTCGACAAGAAAGTACGCCAACCCGGATTGGTTTTTTTGAGAGAATGCCCGAAACCACGCCCGAAAGATTGGTCAAAACATGATTACTGGCGCAAAATCAGTGATGATTTATACGAGAGATACAAAGGGATATGTGCCTACACCGGAATGATGTTTATAACTCGTCGCGGTAAATCTGCCAATAATAATTCTGATAACGCGCATAGGTCTGTTGACCATTTTCGTCCCAAAAGCCGTTGTCCGTTACTTGCATACGAATGGAATAACTATCGTTTGACTACACAAAAAACAAACAGACATAAAGCTGATGACGATAATATTATTGATCCTTTTTTGGTACAACCGGAATGGTTCAATCTCGATATTCCAACTTGTCTCATCAAAGCCGGAACGAACGTTTCAGATGAAGAACGATCACAAATTGAATATACAATAAATGTACTAAAATTGAACGATGATGATGAATACGTGGCAAATAGGCATGATATCCTTTGTCTTTACATAAACCAAGAAATACCTCTCGAAGATTTGACAGCGAAATATCCATTTATCGCTTCCGAATTACAACGACAAAATTTAACAGATATTGCTACACTAAATACAAGATTCAAAACTCTACCACAAGCAACCTCTTTATAGTTTCGAGTTGATGTTGTAACTCGCGCGAATTGCGTTTTCAGATTGGTCAAAAACAACCTCACACTGAAACAGAACTTTGTGCAACAATTTTATGTTTCGTTTTTTGTGTTGTTTTGTTGGCTGTATTTTTCGGCACATTTTTTTACTTCTCTTAGGTCTAGTTTTCCGGTTCCTAGTGTGGGGATTGTATCTATTTTGTAGAAGTTTGTTGGGGTTGGTATCCATATACTTGGCAGACCGGCGTTTTGTAATTTTTTGCAAATTTCTTGCGGCGTAATCTCAACCTTACTTTGCAACAGAACAATTATCCGCTCGCCTTTTTCAACATCCGCCACCGCAGAAACCGCAACAACAACCTCCGGTTTGTCCTCATCAGTATGGTTTTGTGTGGTGTTGATAATTTTGTCAATCTCTTCTTCGATCAAAGCGTGCGGAACCATTTCGCCGGCTATTTTTGATATGCGGCTCAAACGACCCGTAATTGTAATGAAACCATCCGCATCAATCGACGCAATATCGCCCGTCGAATACCAACCATCTTTTATTACTTCATCCGTTTTTTGCGGGTCTTTGTAATATCCTTTCATCACCGTTGGTCCTTTAATTTGCAACATTCCTTGCACATCATTGGGCAACAATTCACCGCTTTGCGGATCGGTGATTCTTGCTTGCAGATTAAAGAATGGTCGCCCGATAGTCCCTTCGCGCGACCAATTTTTATAATCATCACGCCGTGATTTTGGGACATTAACGGAGACGACCGGCGACAGTTCAGTCGTGCCGTAACCTTCAACCGGTCGATGACCGTATTTTTGTTCCCATTGATCGGCAAGCTCCATCGGCATCTTTTCCGCACCGCCAACCACTGTATTCGTAGACGCAAAATCATCATTGCCGCAACGCCGCAAATACCCGCGCAAGAATGTAGGCGTTGTCGGAAATAGCACACAATTATACTTCTTCGCCATCTCTCCAACACGCTTATAATCAAGCGGATTAAAATGATAAACCCCCATCAACTCCGTCAACGCAGGCAACCAAAAAGTCGTCGAATAACCATAAGCATGGAACAACGGCAACGCACCAAGTATACTTTCTCGACCAGTTAAGTTAATTCGTTCAACAAACGCACGTACATTTTCGGCAATCGCGTTTTGCGTGATCATTGCACCTTTTGGCGTACCTGTTGAACCGGAAGTAAATATGATCGTTATCAAATCGTCCGAATCAATCCGCGTTAAACCAAGCGCAACCTCAAGCGCACAAATCGGCGTAACATAAGCATCAACCCAACCAGTCAACTTGTCTATCAATGTAACTTTTTTCGGAATATCCTCCATAAAAATTAACTCTGCATCCAACTTCAATGTTGGAAATCTTTCAAGCATTTTTCTGCTTGTTATGACGTGTTTGATTTCGGATTTATTGATGCAGTCGTTGATTGTATTTTGGTTGAAAGTGTAATTCAAATTGACCGAGACGCGGCGATCCATCGCAAGCCCCAGATTGGCAATTACTCCGTAAACAGAAGTCGGCATAAGGAGACCGACATTCAATTCATCCTTGCCGAGTGTTCGATGAAGCAGCCTGCGTAAAACCAAAGTTGACAAAAGGGTACGCCCGCCCGTCAACGATACTCCCATAGAATCCGCAAACTTAATCTCATTTTTACTTCGACGGCAAGCCCGTAAAAATTGACGAACGGGAACAAGTAATTTACTCATATTCAATACTAACTAAAAACTAAAATTATTATTCAAAAAAACACAGCCGATACAGCCGACAATTTTCGCCCACACAACTACAAAAGACCTTCTCAATTACTATCAATCCGACAAACTCAAACACACCAAAAATTTTTTTTGTTTTTTCTTGTGATGCTTTGCCCGCCGAGTAGTAAAGTCAAAATACAAATGCCAAATTTCGGGTGAGTATTATAACGGCGGCTTGTTAAATTGCAATTCCAACCAAACCGTACATTGACAACTCTTGCTCAACCTTCTATTCACACAACAAAATCAACACAATAAATAAGTCAAAATTATTCGTTGCGCTAATACGTAAATAAAATCGCAAACAAAAAGAATCGGCAAACAATTGAAACGCGGGTGTCCCGCCTCGTTATACCACACAAGTTTTTAAGAAGTTTTTTTTTGAGAATACGAACCATACGAAAAATACGGAATAAACGAAAATTAATTTCTAAAAACTATTTTTAACGCGAAATACACGAAAATACAAAATGCGCGAAATTTTAATGAACACAATGTTAATAAACACAATTTTTAAAATCACTTTCGCGAATTTCGTTTTTTAGCGTGTTTAGCGTTAAAAAAATTATTTCGTTATGTTTCGTATTTTTCGTTTATTTCGTATTCTCAAAAAAAAGCATCTTAAAAGATGTGTGGTATAACGAGGGCAAGCCACCGTCGCTAACGTCACGCGAATCTCTTATGAATGTTGTGCGATATAGCGAGGGGTGTTGTCCTACGAAAATTTTTTATTACGGATTAAAAATATCATGTCGGGTATGAAAAAAACAATAATGCGGGAATTTCTTGATTGGGATTCTCCTTTGCTTCTCAAGGCTGCGGATTATTTGATCAATCGGTTTCTTTTTAGCGGAGGCGGAGGCGACTCTTTTGATTGTCCTGCGGGGCGTAGATTTGATCTTTCGTCGGTTGTGTTGGCGTTACCCGGTGGTAGTGCGGTGAAGCGTTTTGAGGAGATTTTGGCGAGGCGTGTTGAGGAATTGGCAAAGGAAGGTAAGGTTGATTCGGCGTGGTTTCCTCCGTTGGTTTTGACGCTTGGTTCGTTGCCGGAAATTTTTTACGTGCAACAACGCCCGATTGCCAGCGAGGAAACCCAATACTTCGCATGGCGGCAAGCAATAATCACCCTTGAAAATACAGAACCCGAAACCATAAAACATCTGTTGCCGTTTCCGCAAAATCCAAACGATATAAAAACAACCCGCGCTCTCGGAAAAATTTTCGCGTCCATTCACCGCGAACTCGTCTCAAATAATATCGAATTCAAAACAGTCGCCGAAACTTGCCGCAAGATGAATTTGACGCATGAAGCGAATCGTTGGTTTGCTTTTGAAAAATTGAAGGACACTTATCATAAAATTCTTGATAACCTTGAAATTTGGGATGTTCAAAGTGCGAGGCTTTATGCTGTGAAGCAGCAAGCGGATGATGAATATCAAAAAATACGTGATTCTTTGAGGGATAAAAAAATGCAATTTTTTCTTGTTGGTCTTGTTGACATGAACAAGTTGCAGAGGTCGATTTTGGGCAAGTTCGCTGAATTTGTGACGGCGTTGATTTTCGCGCCTGCGGACAAGGCGGATTGTTTTGACGAATACGGTTGTCTTGTTGCGGACAAGTGGAACAACAATAATTTTCCGATTCCGATTGATGATTCTCAAATTGATGTTGTTGATCGATCTGATTATGAGGCGGATTTAGCGTTGCGCAAAATCGCGGCTGCTCGTAAACCGGCTGATAGCGAGGCTGATAAATTGCCCGATAAATTGACGAATAATGCAGCGAATAATACGGCGAGTCAATCGGCGGATAAATCGGATGACAAATCGGATGATGGTCAAAGGTATGCGGCGGGTGAGATTTCTGTTGTTGTTGCGGACGAGCAGATAATTCCGTTTATTAAACGCCGTTTCAAGGAAGCGAATATAAATACGCGTCATTTCAAGGGGATTGCGATTAAGCATACGCCTTTGTTTCGGTTTCTTGATCTTGTTTCTCGATTTATTGAAACGAAAAGTTTTTCTGATTTTGTTGAGTTGGTTAGGCATCCTGATGTTGATGTTTATTTGCGGCGTATTTTGTCGGATGATTTGATTGACAATTTTGATTATGTTTCTGTGTTGGACAAGTATTACAATAAGTTTTTGCCGGTTTATGTTGATGGTGTTTGGCGGAGTCTTCGTGAGTGGAGTTATCAAAACCGTGATGAATCCGGAGTGGATGAGTCTGTGGTTTTGGGTCAAATTTGTGATGTGTTGTGTGAGTTGTTGGGTGTTAGTTTGTCTGGTGAGTCTGATGGTTTGGGGAGTTTTTCGGTTGTGGAGTTGCGTGGGATGGTTGAGGAAATGGTTGAGCGGTTTTATGGCGGTGATGATTGTAATCTTACGATTGAGTCTAAGTTGGTGTTTTATGGGGCGTGTCAGAAGACGGCGATGGTGTTGGAGGAGTTGTTGCCTGAGATGACGGTGGTGGATTATGTTCGTTGGGTGTTGGTGTTGCTTGAGTCGGAGAATATTGCGCCGCATTATGATTCGGGGGCGGTGTCGTTGATTGGTTGGCTTGAGGTGGTGATGGATGATTCGCCGTTTGTTGTTGTGACGGGGATGAATGATGGTTTGATTCCGTCGTATGTAACGTCGGATGTTTTTTTGCCGGACAAGATCAGATCTCATTTGAAAATAGAGGATAATCGGCGGCGTTTTGCTCGTGATTTGTATGCTCTTGTTGTCATAATAAATTCGCGTCAGGAGGGGAATGTTCACTTGATTGGTTCGCGGCATTCGGTCAATGGCGACACGATGATTCCGAGTAGATTATTGTTTATGACGGATGACAAAGATGCGGGAGGTCGGTTGGTGCTTGCTAGGCGAGTGAAGCGGTTTTTTGATGAGATTCCAAGACAACCGAAACTGATTTTATCAGGTACGGTTGGTTTGAGGTTGCGGGACAAATTTTCGTTTTCGGTGCCGGATTTATCGAATTATTTCGAGTCTCAAAGTGATCGGAATCGGATGCGGATTACGGAGTTTGCTGATTATGTTCGGTGTCCGTATCGATATTATTTGAATCATGTGTTGCGGCTTCAACCGGTTGATGATTTGGCGGAGGAGTTGAACGCGCCGGAGTTTGGAAATTTGGTGCATGATGTGTTGTGTGATCTTGCCGGTGCGGGGATTGATTTTGGCAATATTGATTCGGTGAGACATTTTTTGGCGGACAAGTTATCGGTTATTCGCAGGGAGCGGTTTGGTTTGAATCCGCGTCCGTCGGTGGCGATTCAAATTGAGCGGGTGGAGAAGAGGTTGAATGCGTTTGCGGCGTGGCAGGTTGATTGGTATAAGAAGGGGAACAGGATAATTGCGACTGAGTATGTGTTGGATGAGAAAAATTGTAATAAAAAGAATTTCTTGCAAGTTGACGGTGACAAAATGTTCCTCAACGGGCGGATTGATAGAATTGACTACAACGCGGAGACGAACTGTTACACTATTTTTGACTACAAGACTGGCGATTCGCCGAAAAAGATCAGCGATGCCGTTAAGCGGGATGGTCAATGGATCGATTTTCAGTTGCCGTTGTACTATTATATTCTGCGGCGTTCGGGGTTGAATGTTGCGGGGTTGGCGGGAGGATTGACGGGGGGGATGAGGGGGGAGATGACGGAGGAGATGACGGGGGAGATGACGGGTGGATTGGGTGGAGTGGAATTGCAAAGTAATTGCAACAGTGATGATGCGGGAGTTGCGGTCGGGTATATCAATTTGCCAAAAGACACGGACGCGATCAAAGAGGAACTGGCGGATTGGGACAACTCAAAAATCGCGACAGCAATCGAACAAGCCCAAAACATCATACGCAACATCCAAGCAAATAAATTCCCCCTCACCGATCCCCCGCCGCCATACAGCGAAACCTACGCCCCAATCTGCCTAGACGGTATTCTGAAATAACACAAAAAAATAACACAAAAAAATATCTTTCACGCACACTACGCGAAAATACAAAATACGCGAATTGTAATAGACAACAATAAACACTCCTTGAAAAATCATTTTCGTGAAAAATAGTGCGGCAAAAAACGATTTTAACGTGTGAGCCGTACATGCGAGTTTCCCCCCTTTGTATGTTTTTTTTTCGGATTTATAATGCCGCCTCGTTACTTGTGGTACACTAATGTGTGCTTTGTGTTGGCAAAGAAATATTTCGGTATCAATAGAATCAGGTATGTTATTCGCGAAACTTCAACAGGTCAATTCAGACCAACAGCAACTTGCGGACGAGTGCGGCAACGCTTGTAAGCCGATTACGGAATACAACGAACCGACAAAGCCTAGAACTTGGAGTGAGTCTTTGACTGAGATTGTTCATGGAAACATGGAGGCTCGGAAGATGTTCCCTTTGAGTTATATGGAGTTGATTTTGACATCTGATTGTAATTTGCGATGTAGTTATTGTTTTGAGCGGGACAAGAAGCCGTTCAATATGTCTGATGAAGTTGCATTTGCTGCGGTTGATTTTTTGATTCAGACATCACGCGACATCAAGGACTTGACAATTTTACTCTTCGGCGGCGAACCGATGCTGCGGTTTGATCTCATTCAACGGATCGTACCTTATGCAAACAAAAAGGCGGCGGATGCAGGTAAGACGATCGGTTGGGATATGACGACGAATGGAACGCTGATCGACGAAACCAGAGCAAGATGGATGGCAGAACACAAAGTTAAGTACTTGTTGAGTCTTGATGGAGCCAAAGAGGATCACGACCGTTACCGAAAATTTCCCGATGGTAGGAGTTCATACGAGTTGATCATGGAACATTTACCAATGATGAAATCGTACCAGCCATGGATGGGAACAAAAATGAGTGTAACGCCCGAATCGACATTACGGCTTCGTGATAACTTATACGAACTTTGGAAAAACGGAATCAACCAATTCATCGTTGGATACGCACATGGCTTGGACTGGAATGATGAAAACCTACTCAAATACGAGCAAGGTATGTTGAATGTCTGTGAATTGTACCTTGAGATGAAATACAACGAAAAATATTTTCGAATCACTGCATTTGAGGAGGAATCGCTTTGTGATATAAAAGAAGTTCCTTTTGGTTGCGGCGCAGGGCGAGGACGGTTTTGTGTTGATACGCAGGGCGATTTATACGGATGTTCAAAAATGTGTACGATTATGGGACATGGAAAGGGCATTTTGCCTTTTGGTAACGTGTTGCAAGGTTTTACGTTGATCAATAATCGTAAGCATTGCTTGAATGATTCAATTAAATCGCGACGTAAATGTCAGGGATGTGATTACGAAAAGAGCTGTGGAGGCGGGTGTCCTGCGACTAATTACGAACGTACCGGTAGTATATATTTACAAGGAGATGAAGAGTGTGAAACATCTCTAATTTACAATCGTATCAATGAGTATATGAGAAAACGCCACGATGACGTATTTAACACAGATTGGAGCAACTATGTTAGACGCACAAGGATCGAAAAATCTTTACCACTACATTGAAAATGATATTACTTTTTTTCAAGGGGGAGGCTATAAATGAGCGACTCTAATCAACTGTTATCGAGGCAAGATTCTTCATCCAAACCTCAATCCAGTAGGTGGAGCAGAAGACTCTTAATAAAGTTTTTTGTTATTTGCGCGTTGTGTATTTTTCCTGTATTTGTCTCTCTTTTTCGCCGTCGGGAAACGACGACACAAGTTGTCGTCTTTTTCAAGCCAGCAGAGCAATTTGGAAAATTTAGTCCACACGATAGCGACGATGACAAAACAAAACTGAAAATGAGAACTACCGGAGGTTCTTTCGTCATAGTCAAAGAGGTCAGATTCGTTGAGTATGTCGACCATGATGTGGTTATTACTCTGGAATATGTTGGTAAATTATCGGAAAACAGCCGTTATCAATTTGAGTTACTGGCTCTTGATGAACACGATGAAATTTTGGTATCCTCATGGGATGAGACACAGGATTTACGGTGGGTCACGCAGAGGCAGAATGAATCGGAATATGCAAAAAAGTACAATACAAGATTTATTCCCCTATATGTTTTAACTCTGGGTACTGGTGTTTCTGAGGAAATTTTTAATAGAATCGTGAAAATCAAGTTGGTGATAACCGCGATGATCGGGCAGTAAGTAAGAATTAACAAAGTATTTTTTAATAGGAGCTTCCAAATGAATACTCGTGATAGTCAATCGCCGCAAAAGCATTTGTGCTACGAAACCATTGAAAAAATAGCTAGTAGGATTGAGGCAAGGAAACAATTGCTTGGAGTTGCCGAGGAGATAAGTTCTTTTGACAATCAGGACTTGGATTTAATGCAATCCGAATTTGATATTACTTCAGACTGTTCCTCAACTGCTACTAAAGTTGCACATGAGTGTGGGACACGATCACATGGTTGTAGTAATTCGCACAAATACGATCATAACTATTTCTGTAGTAACTATCAGTGTCCTTCGGCAACGAGTTATGATTGTTCTTCTTTTTCATGCCGTAGTTCTGCTTCTGGGACGATGGGCGAAGAAAATTTTGATTGTGATCAATCGGTGTCTTTTCGCTGTGGTGGTCAGTCCTTCGTTTGTACGCGTGATCACAAATGTGGTGGTTCTGCGTCACAGCAGCCAAATAGAACTTTCGCGTGTACGAATAATGTCCGTTGCCATACAGGTAGAATAGGTAATAAAGGTTTTACTTGTGGAGGTGACAATAGCAGTTCAGCTTTTGATTGCGGCGTTGATGCTGCAGGAGCGGGCGGGAGTAATCTCTTTAAGTGTGAGTATGGATTTAAATGCTTTGCTAATGCTCAATTTACCTGTGAGCAGAGAACTATTTTTGATTGTAAAACCACAGGTACACGAGATCCTTTTAATTGCGAACCTAACAAACGAGGCAATTCTACCTACGATTGTAAACAAAACGTGAATTGCAACGAAAGAGGATCGTTTAGTTGTGCACAAACGGGAAAACAACATAGTTGTAACAAGGACAATCGTCCGGTATTTAATTGTTTAGCATCGAGAACTTATAACGAATGTGCAAAAAACCGTGAACCTGTTTACGGGTGTAATGTCTCAACGTCGAATTATGGTTCATAGGGGTGTTAGTATGTATTTCACTTTTTCATCTTTTTCATTGGAACAATGGCTTTACGATTCCGTTGTTTTGGTGAATGCAAGAAAAAACCTTGATTTAATTGTGGGTTCGTTATCAAAGCATTCACAATTCTTCTCTTGGGAGAAAGAAACGGTTTTTCGGTTTCAGAGTGAACTTGAGAAATGTTGGGCAAAGCTGCGTGTTGTTGATCGTTTTACGTCAAGCGAATTTACTCTTTGCAACACCTTGTTGAGTGGCAAAGGTAATTGCTTAGGTCTAACAACTGTGTACATTGCTATCAGTGAAATTTTAAACTTGCCTTTTCGACCAGTGTTGTACGAAGGGCACATGGCAATTGTATTATTAGGTAACAACTTTCCTTTTTATTTTGATGCGACAAGAACAAACATACCTGTTTGCGATAAACTGGCACACAAACTAAAAACAGATCATCACCGTATTTTAGCTATGGATGAATTTGCTGCCGTCCACCTATCTAATCAAGCAATTTTTTTTGCAAGACACGGTTTTATGGATGACGCGATATTTTTGATTGATTCTGCGTTGGAGATTTTCCCTGATTACACGGCGGGTTGGATCAATCGCGCGGTAGTAATGAAAAAATTGGATAACGTCAAGGAAATGCAACGTTCTCTTGACAAAGCAAAATCACTCAATCCGGGGATTCGTTACTCCAAAACTATTGAACAAATCGAAAATAACGAATAGACGACAATTTGAAAAACCTAAAAAATAAAAATAACGAA